>CAMYOI010000075.1:3609-17475 GCA_947259955.1 uncultured Gammaproteobacteria bacterium | reverse complement strand
GTGGTAGGACGCGGCAATCCAGAAGTTATAGTATGACAACAGGACTGGATTGCTTCACTTCGTTTGATGAAGAAATACTGAATTGATCAGATGGTTCCCTCTGTTTCGGGAGCGCCTATCCCGGCGCTCAGCCCAATCCGTGCTGCATCGTCACCCGAAGTACCGGGGCCATTTGCGGGTTAGGCCGGCTACTCGGGCTCGAAAACAATGCGCAGTGACTTCGTGAAAAAATTGCTTTTCATCCCGGCAATAGCGATCGGTATCGCCGCCATGTACGTCCTCGTCAAGAATCGCGCCGATCCGGGGAAACTCCAGTTCGAGGAAACAAGGACCGCAGTCAGAGTCATCGAAGTGCCGTCCCTGACCGTTGTTCCTTCGTTCCGCGGCTACGGCAATGTTGAACCGAGCCAGGTTTGGAACGGGGTCGCCCAGGTCGCGGGGAAAGTCATTGCCGTTGATCCCTCGTTTAAGAGAGGTGCCATCGGCCCTGCCGGGCAGTTCCTGATGCAGATCGATCCCGCAGATTACGAGCTCGCGATCGCCCGGGTCGAGACCGACATCGAAGCAACCCGGGCCAGGATTGCGGAAATCGACATACAGGAAAAAAACTCTTTGGCATCGCTGAAGATCGAACAGGAATCCCTGCAAATATCGAAGGCGGAACTGCAGCGTAAACAGAGCCTTGTGGCCCAGGGCGCCGCCTCCAGTTCCGAAGTGGAGAAAGAACAGCGCAACGTTCTCGCGCAATCACAAAGCGTTCAGGCATTGGAGAATACACTCAGTCTGTACCCGGTGGAGCGGCGCCGGCTCGATGCCGAACTGACCCGGTTGAAAACGCAGCTCGACGAGGCAAAACTGAATATTGACCGGACGCGTATCACGCTTCCGTTTACCGCCCGAATATCCGATGTCGCCGTAGAACAATTCCAGTTTGTCCGCCAGGGCGACAAACTGGGCACTGCGGATGGCATCTCCAGAGCGGAGATCGAGGTGCAGATGCCGTTGTGGCGCATCGCCGCACTCATCCGGTCCGAGGGTGTCACCGACATCAGTGAACTCAGGGACGGGGCCATCGGCGAACGACTCGGCATAACGGCACGCGTCAACCTGGAGAGAGATACGCTGTTCGCGGAATGGCAAGGCAGGGTAGCCCGGTTCACGGATTCATTGGATCTGGAGACGCGGACCCTGGGTATCATCGTGGAAGTGGACAATCCTTATGCCGGGGTTCGGCCGGGAATTCGGCCGCCGTTGGTCAAGGGTATGTTCGTAGATGTCGAGCTGCGCGGCAGGCCACGGCCGGATTCCCTCGTCATCCCCAGGGACGCTCTGCATGGGCAGCAGGTATACCTGGTCGATTCGGACAATCGCCTGCAAAGACGTGCGATCAAAACGGGCATATCCGGCGTTTCGTACTACACCGTTGTCGAAGGACTGACTGGCGGTGAGCGTATTGTGGTATCGGATCTGATTCCGGCCATCGAAGGCATGTTGCTGGATCCGATCGATGATCCGGACACGACCGCCCGTCTTTCCAAGGCGGTATCTGCAAACGCAGGCGGCGCGCCATGATCCGCTTTTTTGCGGCACACCCTACGGCCGCAAACCTGTTGATGATCCTGCTGATCGTGATCGGTTTGTCGGCACTCCCGTGGATGAAGCGCGAGACGTTTCCTGACTTCACGCCGCAGGAAATTGAGATTCGTGTCCCCTACCCGGGAGCGAGTTCGGAAGACGTGGAAAGCGCCATATGTCGCCGAATCGAAGACGCCACGGACAGCATAGCCGATCTCTCGGAGCTGCGTTGCCAGGCGCTCGAAAGCATGGCCATTGTCGTGGCGAAGATGTCGGAAGGTGCCGATTTTTCTGCATTTCTGGATGATGTAAAAACCGAAGTCGAAGCCATCGACGATTTTCCTGGTCTGGTGGAGAAGCCCGTGGTGCGCCAGCTCGGCATGATTGACAACGTCGTATCCATTGCGGTGAGCGGCCCCATGTCCGTGAGCGATTTGAAGGCATATGCCGAGGATCTCAAGGATCGGTTGCAGAGAGAGCCTGGCATATCCCAGGTCAACATCCGCGGATTTTCAGAGCGCCAGCTGCAGGTGCGGGTCTCATCTCGGGTTTTACAGCGTCACGGCGCAAGCATTACGGATCTGGCGAACGTCATCCGCGCGCAAAACATCGACCTGCCGTCGGGCGCCGTTAAGACGGCGGAAAGGGATTTCCTGGTCAGATTCACCGATCAACGTCGGACCGCGAGAGACCTGGAGAACCTTGTTGTCATCGGCGCGTCAGGCGGGGGGGGAGAACTGCGGCTCGGCGATATCGCGGAGATCACCGATCAATTCGAGCTGGATGAGGAAAAGTATTTGCACAATGGCCAGCGTGCCGCGCTGCTGCAGATTAACAAGACCAAAGGCCAGGATACCCTCGACGTCATGGACGTGGTGGCGGCGTTCGTGGACCGGCAGCAACAGATGGCACCGCCAGGGGTTGCGTTTTCCATTACCCAGAACATCTCCACGATCGTCCGTGACAGGCTCCAGATGCTGCTAAAAAACGGTGTTCAGGGATTGATTCTCGTTTTCATTGTAATGTGGTTGTTTTTTCGTCTGCGCTTCTCGTTCTGGGTCACGGTTGGCCTGCCGATTTCGTTTCTCGGTGCGCTGTTTTTCATGTACGTACTGGGGCAATCGGTAAACATGATCAGCATGGTGGCTTTGCTGATCGCGCTCGGGCTGCTCATGGACGACGCCATCGTCATTGCAGAGAACATCGCCACCCAGCTTCGCAGGGGAAAATCCGCTCTCGACGCCGCCGTCGACGGTACACGCCAGGTGATGCCCGGGGTACTGTCCTCTTTTCTGACCTCGGTGGCGGTGTTCGCACCCCTGGCATTTCTAAGCGGCGATATCGGCAAAGTGCTCAAGGTAATTCCGGTCGTCCTGATAACCGTTCTCACGGTGAGCCTGGTCGAGGCATTTCTTATCCTGCCCCATCATCTTGCGCACTCCCTTCGCGGCCACGAAACGGGCGGTGACAATCGACTGAGAAAGCGCATCGACGACCTCGTGGAATTGCTGACGAACCAGGTCCTCGGGCGGGCGGTGGACACAGCAATCCGTTGGCGATACCTGTTTCTTGGCGCGGTGTTTTCGATCTTGCTTGTGACCATCGGCATGGTGGCGGGCGGACATGTCAAATTTCTTGCTTTCCCGGACGTGGAGGGAAATGTGATCCAGGCGCGTGTGCTGCTGCCTCAGGGGACGCCGCTGTGGCGGACCGAGAAAGTCGTGGATCGTCTCCTGGCGGCGCTCGATGAGGTCGACGAAGTACTCAGTCCGCGCCAGCCGGACAAGGAATCGCTGATTCAGGATGTCAGCGTGCGTTTCAACGAGAACCTGGATGCATTCGAGTCCGGTGCGCATGTTGCGACCATTTCCGCCGATCTGCTGACTGCCGAGCGGCGCTCGGGTTCCCTGGATGAAATTCTAGGTCTCTGGCGTGAAAGAACCGGGGTACTGGCGGATGTGATCAGCCTGAACTTCAAGGAACCGCAGATCGGGCCCGCGGGGAGGGCGATCGAAATCCGCTTGAAGGGGGAAGATCTCGACGTGTTGAAGGCCGCGTCGCTGGAGCTGCAGGAATGGTTGTCCGGCTATGCCGGGGTGCTGGATTTGTCCGACGACCTGCGGCCGGGAAAACCCGAACTCAGGCTCCGCCTCAGCGAAGGCAGCCTTGCTTTTGGCGTGCAGGCCTCTACTATCGCCGATCAACTGCGCGCCGGATTTTTTGGTACGACGGTGGATGAGATCCAGGTCGGCCCGGAATCCTACGAAATCGACCTTAGGCTGGAGGAGCTCGATCGCAGCAGCGTGCAGGATCTGCTCGAATTCCGGATTGTGACCGGCAGCGGCGAATCCGTGCCCCTCGGCGCCGTTGCCGCGCTCGAGATCGACAGGGGTTATTCCCGCATCCACCGCATAGATCGCAGGCGGACGGTGACCGTGACCGGTGATGTCGTTGTTTCCATCGCAAACGCTCAGCAGATCGTCGGCGATACACTGGAAAACTTCGTCCCGGACCTGAGTCGGAAGTATCCGCAACTGGAGATCGGCCAGCAGGGACAGAGCGCCGAGTCGGGTAAAACCGGCGCATCGATGATGACAGGATTCCTTCTCGGGCTGATCGGGGTATTCATTCTGCTCAGCTTTCAGTTCAGGAGCTATATAGAGCCCCTCGCGGTGATGAGCGTAATCCCGCTGGCGATGGCGGGTGTGGTATGGGGACATGTGGTGATGGGCCTGGACCTGTCCATGCCCAGCATAATGGGCGCCGTATCATTGTCGGGTATCGTGGTGAACGACTCTATCCTGCTGGTCGAGTTTCTCAAGATTCGGGCCCGTGAGGGCCACGACATTCCGATCGCTGCAACCATTGCCAGCAGGGAGCGGTTCCGCGCCGTTCTGTTGACTTCATTGACGACGATAGCCGGATTGACGCCGTTGCTTCTGGAAAAAAGTTTGCAGGCCCAGGTGCTTATTCCCCTGGCTACGAGTATCGTGTTCGGTCTGTTGACTTCGACCCTGCTGGTATTGTTCGTCGTCCCGGCGCTGTTTTCCGTTTTCAGTGATTTCGGCTGGACTTCGGTGCGGCAGGAGCGGGAAATGATGGCCGCTTTATAATGACCCGGTTCGTCCGACTGCAAGGTCTTTCTCGGCTTCACAGCGCGCCGCCTTTGGCCCGCAGATTGCACAAATATTAATCAAACCGGACGGGCATCAATGTTGTGCGACGAAGCCAACTCTGCGGACCGTTTTATCAACAGGGTTATCCACAGAAATTGTGGATAAGGTGGAAAATGCGCGGTAGTCTGGAAGAGATTCGAGCACCAGACGCGGTGTATTGGGAGCTGGAGCCCGGCGAGCGTCCGGTATGGTACGATCGGCCCGAGGTCGCGCCCTACGTCTCGACAACGACGCCATGGGGGCGTGTGCTTATGGGTTTGCCTTTCGTCGCCGTGGGTTCAGTATTGGTGCCGGTTGCGTTTCCACTCGGAGGACTGTTCGTGTTGGTCGGGTGCGGCATGCTGGGAGCGCCGGCATGGAACCTGCTGAAGGCGCGAAATACGATTTATGCCGTCACCAACAGACGACTGATGGTAATAGAGCACGTAATACGGCAGAAAGTGACGAGTTATCCGGCGCAATCGATCGGATTTGTGGAGCGGCGTGAGAGGCGTGGCGGGGCTGGATCTCTCGTTTTTGCCCGCAGCGAGACATCGGTACGGCGAGAAGACGGTTACGATCACAGCATTGTGGAGGAAAAGGGGTTCTTTGGCATCCGCGATGTCGGAACGGTTTGGCAGATCGTGATGGATCTCAAAAACCAGGCAGCGTAACACCTGGAGTCTGAAGACCCGCGACCGGTGATACACTTGGTGGCATGATTTTCGAGCAAGACACAGGCTAGAGCCCGGCACCGATGGCGACACAAAAGCTGAGCGAATCCGCCGAGGGTGTGTTCATCATCTGCGCCACGCCGTTTAGCGATAACGGCGATCTCGATCTCGACAGCGCCGACGCCCTGATAGAGTTCTACATCGAAAAAGGCGTTAGCGGCATTACGATTCTGGGCATGATGGGAGAGGCGCAGAAACTTTCCGCGGAGGAATCTTCGGTGTTTCTTCGATATGTATCGAAGCGGATCGACGGGCGCATACCGCTGGTCGTGGGTGTTTCAAATCCGGATGCGGACCGGTTGTCGACGCTGGCGGGTGTGGCCATGGAAAGTGGGGCCGGCGGCGTAATGATCGCGCCGACAATGGGTCTGGCCAGCGATGACGAGGTGTATGCATACTTTGGAGAGATGATGAATACGCTAGGGGAAGACGTTCCCGTTTGCTACCAGGACTACCCCTACGTTACCCGGTCGGAAATCTCCGTCGACTGCTTCAACCGTCTCGTTCGTGATTACCCGCAGCTCGTGATGCTCAAACACGAGGACTGGCCGGGGCTGAACAAGCTCTCGGCGGTGCGTGCAAGCGGACGGGAATCGGGTTTGCGACGCGTGGCGATCCTGGCCGGCAACGGCGGGCTTTACCTGCCTCAGGAGCTGGCCAGGGGCGCGGACGGCGCCATGACTGGATTTGCCTATCCGGAAATGCTGGTCGAGGTCGTCCGTCTGTTCAAACAGGGCCATCATGATCGGGCTGAAGACCTCTTCGATGCCTATCTACCCCTGGTGCGCTATGAACAGCAACCGAATTTCGGTCTGGCCATACGAAAGGAGACGCTGAGACGCCGCGGGGTGATCCGGTCAGCCAGGGTGCGCGAGCCCGGCCCGGTTATGAGTGACATCGATCACGGCGAACTGACCCGCCTGATATCCCGCGCCGAAAACAACGCCGGACGACTATGCTGACCGGGATTGGATTTTCGAAACGCCGGAGACTGCTCTGATGAGTAAGCTGGATCTATTGATCAGGGGCGGCAGGATAGTGAATGCCGGGGATTCCTTTCGCTCCGATATCGGGATCAAGGATGGCACGATCGCCGCCATCGGGACCGAAATCGGCCCCGCCAGACGGATTATTGAGGCGGATGGTCGACTCGTTCTCCCCGGGGGGATCGAAGCGCACTGCCACATCGAACAGGAATCCTCGGGAGGAATCATGACCGCCGACGATTATTACTCCGGTAGCGTTTCGGCGGCGTTTGGCGGCAACACCTGTTTCGTGCCGTTTGCCGCCCAGCACCGGGGGCAATCGCTTGGAGATGTGTTGAATACGTACCACGAACGTGCGGCGCCGAAATCAGTGATTGATTATTCCTTTCACCTCATCGTGTCCGATCCCACCGAGAAAGTCCTCAACGAGGAACTACCGGCCGCTTTCGCGCGGGGGATTACGTCGTTCAAGATCTTCATGACCTACGACAAGCTCATCATCGATGATTCCCAGATGCTGGAAATACTGGCGGTGGCCCGGCAGCACGGCGCACTTACCATGGTGCACGCCGAAAACAACGCCATGATCAAATGGATGAGCAGCAGACTGGAAGAGCGTGGCTATGGCGAGCCCAGGTTTCACGCGCCCAGCCATCCCCGGGCGGCGGAATCGGAAGCCATCAATCGCGCCGTTGAGCTTGCGACTTTCATCGATACACCGGTTCTCATCGTACACGTGTCCACCGAAGAAGGTGCGAGGCGAATCGCCGACGCCCGCTATGCGGGACACAAGGTGTTCGGGGAAACCTGTCCCCAGTACATGTTCCTCGAAGCCCGTGACATGGACCTGCCTGACGTTGAGGGAGCCAAATTCTGTTGCAGCCCGCCGCTCAGGGACAAGGCAACCCAGCAAAAGATCTGGCGCGCCCTGCAGAACGGCACGTTCCAGATGTATTCCTCGGATCACGCGCCGTATCGCTTCGACGAAACGGGCAAACTGAGCGCGGGATCCAAACCGTCGTTCACCAGGGTGGCGAACGGGGTGCCCGGCATAGAGCTTCGCCTGCCGCTGTTGTTCTCGGAGGGCGTGAACAAAGGGCGCATCAGCCTGCACCATTTCGTCGCCCTGGCCGCCGCCAACGCTGCGCGTATCTATGGCATGGATCACCGCAAGGGTTCCATTACCGAAGGCAAGGATGCGGACATTGCGATTTGGGACCCGCAGCTGACCCGGGTCGTTAGCCATGCGGACCTCCATGACAACATGGATTACACACCCTATGAAGGCATGAAACTCACCGGCTGGCCCGTCACGGTGATACGCCGCGGTCAGATTGTTGTTCACGACGGTGCACTCTGTGTTGAAAGAGGCAGCGGGGAGTTCATTGCCAGAAGGCCCATTGACACCACCGGAATGCCGGGCAAGCTGGCGCCGGAGCTGGATCCGGCTCGTAACTTCGGGGCGAGGCTACTTTAAGCACCTCCCTCATGAAGCCCATTATTTCGGTGTCCGATCTGTGCAAGACCTATTCCGATGGTCATGTGGCGTTGAAGCGCGTCGATCTCGACATCATGCCGGGCGAGATCCTTGCGCTGCTGGGGCCCAACGGAGCCGGCAAAACAACGCTGATTTCGATCATCTGCGGGATTGTGAGCGCGAGTTCCGGTTCAGTCAGCATTGGCGGCCACGATATCGTTTCGGGCTACCGGTCGACGCGGGCCATGATTGGTCTGGTGCCCCAGGAGCTTACCCTGGGCGCTTTCGACAGGGTGCGCAACACGGTTAGCTTCAGCCGCGGATTATTCGGCAAAAAGCACGATCCCGCCTATGTCGAACAGGTGCTCAGGGACCTGTCGCTGTTCGATAAAAAGGACTCGGAAGTGCGGATCCTGTCCGGTGGCATGAAGCGCAGGGTGTTGATCGCCAAGGCCCTGTCACATGAGCCGCGGATCCTGTTTCTGGACGAGCCGACGGCGGGTGTCGATGTGGAACTGCGCCAGGACATGTGGCAAATCATCCGACGGCTCCGCGACTCCGGCGTCACCATTATTCTCACCACACACTACATCGACGAGGCCGAAGAGATTGCGGATCGGGTCGGAGTGATCAACAACGGCGAGCTGCTGGTGGTCGACGATAAGCTCGAATTGATGCGCAAGCTCGGTAAGAAAGAGCTGCATATCGAACTGAGAGAGCCCATCACCCGCATCCCTGATTCCCTGGTCCGACACGGTCTGGTATCGTCGTCCGACGGCAGAGAGGTTACCTATACCTACGATATACGGAGTGAGAGCACCGGAATTACCGACTTACTGCAGGATCTGAAATCGGCGGGGCTGACGTTGAAGGATCTGAATACCGCGCAGAGCTCTCTCGAGGAGATTTTTGTCAACCTGGTAAAAAATAAACCATGAATTTTTGTGCAATCAGGGTGATCTACAAATTCGAGATGCTGCGCACCTGGAGTACGATCTTGCAAAGCATTCTGTCGCCGGTGATTTCCACATCGCTTTATTTTGTCGTGTTCGGTGCGGCCATTGGTTCCCGAATCGAACAGATCGAAGGTGTTTCCTACGGCACCTTTATCGTGCCGGGCCTGATTATGTTGTCACTGTTGACGCAGAGTATTGCCAACGCTTCGTTTGGGATTTTCTTCCCGCGTTTCACCGGCACGATCTACGAGATCATGTCGGCGCCGGTTTCCGCATTCGAGATCCTGGTTGGCTACGTGGGTGCCGCTGCAACCAAGTCCCTGATCATCGGTCTGATCATCCTCGCAACCGCGGGCTTTTTCGTGCCTCTGGAGATCGCTCATCCCGTATGGATGTGCGCGTTCCTGGTGCTCACCTGTATTTCATTCGCCCTGTTTGGTTTCATCATCGGTATCTGGGCCTCGAATTTCGAAAAACTGCAACTCATCCCGCTGCTGGTGATTACCCCACTCGTATTTCTGGGCGGCAGTTTTTATTCGGTCAGTATGCTGCCTCCCGCCTGGCAGACGATAACCTTGTTCAACCCCGTGGTTTATCTGATCAGCGGCTTCAGGTGGAGCTTTTTCGAGGTTTCGGATGTGAGCGTGGGGATCAGCCTGATGATGATCTGTTTGTTTCTCGCCGCGTGCCTTATTCTGGTGTGGTGGATGTTCAAGACGGGGTACCGCCTGAAGGAATGATATACACATGAATACATCCTTATCTCTCAGCGATATCGCCAGACGGCTCGACGTCGAGGCATCCGATGTCTGGCAGGTACACGATGATGCTTTGGAAATGAAGCGGCGGGGTGAAGAAGTCATACTGCTGTCCGTCGGTGATCCGGATTTTCGCACCCCGGAGCCCATCATCGACAACGCGGTAAGCCACATGAGGGTGGGGCGAACCCATTACTCGCCGGCATTGGGCGAGCTCGATCTGCGGCGTGCGGTGGCCGATCTCGAAACCCGGACTTCTCCTCATCCCTGCAGCCCGGACGAGGTGGCGATTCTGCCTGGCGCCACGTCGGCCATTCACGTCGTCATGAGCTGTCTGCTCAACCCGGGGGACGAGATTATCATCGTCGATCCCATGTACGTGGGGTATCCTGCGATCATGCGGGCCGTCGACGCCGATGTGGTCAGAGTCAGATCCAGGTCCGACAACGGTTTCGAGCCCGTGCTCGAAGATATCCAGGCCGCCGTCACCGCGAATACGAAGGTAGTGTTCATGAATACGCCCGGAAATCCGACCGGGACCATAATAGGCCGCAAACGACTGGGAGCCATGGCACGCTACTGTTATGACCACAACATCTGGCTGGTGTGCGATGAGGTTTACTCGATGTTCACCTTCGAGAAGCCCCACATATCGATACGTGCGGCTTCGGAGCACCTCGACAACATCGTCATGATAGACGGTCTGTCTAAATCGCATGCGATGAGCGGCTGGCGTATGGGCTGGATCGTTGCTCCGCCGACCCTGATCCACCATGTCGGTAATTTTTCCGCGATGTCTCTGTTCGGCAGTCCGCAGTTCATACAGGATGCGGCGGCGTTTGCATTGAACAATGACGAGTACTACGTGCGGGAGATGTGCGCCGAGTACAAGAAAAGACGTGACTTCGTTTGCGAACAGTTCTCGAACATGCCCGGCATCCGCTACCACCGGCCCGCGGCGGGGATGTTCGTCATGCTCGACGTAACCGAAATAAACCCGGACGACACTGCATTCGCGCGGGACCTGTTGACCCGGCAGAAAATGTCCGTGGTGCCGGGAAGCGGATTTGGCGAGAGCACCCGCGGACACGTGCGATTTTCACTGACCCAGCCGCTGGAAGTGCTTCGCGAGGGCTGTGAACGCCTGGGTCGCTACGTACGGGACAATGACCGGGTTTAACCTGAATATTGCGCATCAACCCGCATATTACGCCAGGCATCGGTCCCGGCATTCGGCTTACAGGCGTCCGGCCACCCGCCGGTCAGAGGAGTTTTAGCGACGTTTTCGTTCACTCGTGCTATAAACTCACCTATTGGGCGGTCGGATTTTGATCCCAGATCAGCTTTGTACAACATCCCGGTGGCAGATTTTTATCATGAATGACAATATCAATCTGGAATTAAACCCCGAAACCATCAGGTATATCATCAGTATGGCGCGGGAATTCCACGTGCAGGAACAGGTGTCGATTCCCGAGGAGGCGATGAGCCCAAGCGATGATTGGGCAATGCAGGTCCTGGCGAACCACGATGGTGATTCCACCCAGGATGAGCTGACGATCGCGATACAGGACCTCGAGCCCGATCAACAGGTGCAACTGGTTGCCCTGATGTGGCTGGGCCGGGGCAGTTTCGCCGTCGATGAGTGGGATGCGGCTCTTAAGGAGGCCGGTGACAACTGGAATACCAATACCGCCGAATATCTCATTGGAACACCGCTGGTCGGCCTATCCCGGCGCTGACTTGTTCAGCTTTGCCTGGGCTTGGTCTTCACTCGGACCGTAGCTACGGCTACGCGCCTTGCTCCAGACCGGCGCTCAGTCAAACCTGTCCTGCGTCATCGCTCGGGATACTGGTGCAATATGCAGGCTAGCCCGCATATTGCACCAGACAGCCGGGCCCAAATCCAAAGCGCTCTCTGTTAGTTATAGTTGGAAACCTCGATGAGATTCCCGTCCGGGTCCCGGAAGTAAACCGACAGGATTTTTCCCGCTGCGCCCGTTCTCGCCACGGGTCCCTCTATGATTTCAACGCCAACATCGTTCAGATGGTTCACGGCTTCGTCGACGGAGGTTTCCAGAATAAAACAGAGATCTGCGCTGCCCGGCTGCACCTGCGCTGCCTTCGGTTCGAATTCCCGCCCCGATTCGTGGAGGTTGATTTTCTGATTACCAAAGCCAAGGGCGATCCGGCCACCCTGGAATGTAACCTTCTCCATGCCCATGACGCGCCGGTAGAAATCCACGGTCCTTTCGATATCCCTAACGGTCAGCACCAGATGGTCAAGACGTGCGGTTTTCATGATTTGCAGGTTGACAATTTTCGATGCATTACGCCGGCAGCGCGCTGCGTGGTGGGCGGAGTTTATTCCAGGTCGGGCATGCAGGCGTAGCTGACGCGTGCGATTGGTTCGGGGTCCTCGTTGGGAGCCATCCACAGGGACCCTTCCTCGTACAGTCCCTTCATGAGTTCGAGGTTCAGTTCACATTCCTCGATCGTTTGATAAGTGCCCAGATGCCGTCTGATGGATGGACCGTGGTCGACCGTTGCCTGAGTGAAAATAATGGCTATAAGAAGATACTTCACTAGCTGATACTAGTCCGGATTATTGGTCACGCTCCCCGCAGATTTGCTCATGCAAGATTAACGCAATTAGCCCTGGCCCTTTTCCAGATAGGGAATGGTCCCGGCAACATCGGTGTCGTCGATGACATTAAATCTGCTTATGGTGCCGGCCTGACGCGCCTTGCCGTACTGCGCATAGTCCGGGTCGTTGGCGAAAGCCTTGACGGCCTCCATCGACGGAAACTCCAGCAACGCAATCAGCGTTGATCCCAGTGGCTCGCCCTCCAGGTTGGTGATGTTGCCGCTGCGGGACAGGTATTTACCGCCGTGCTTGTGCACGATGTGGTGAACATTTGCGGCATAATCAGGAATCCAGGAATCATCGGTCACGGTGACGTCTGCGATAAGGTAAACGGTCATGGCTTCCTCCTTTGGGTTGTGTTGTATCCGGGCAGGGGCCGGACTGGCCATGCCGCCCGAGTTCACAACTATACACCTATCTCCTCATTATCTGTGAAACTGCATCGCCGGTATCCGAACGCTACGACTAGGAATGAGCCAGGTGGACGATAAGAACGTCGCACGGGGCATCGTGCAGTACGCCCCTTGCGGTCGACCCGACAATGCGGGCGATCCCCCGATCCCCGTGTGTGCCCATGACAATAAGGTCGGCACCGATTTCGTTTGCCGTATCGACAATGATTCGTTTTGGAGATCCGGCCGACACGAGTTGGGCGCTAATTTCGAGGTCGATTTTGCCGACCCACCCCGACAAGTGTGTTCGCGCACGATCGATCAACGCCGATTCGGTTGCGAATTCTTCGGGCAGTTCGTTTGCGACCCACTGGGGCGGGACATAGTCGACAATGTGCAAGATGGTCAGCTGCGCTCCTGTGTGGTTGACAAGCATCCGGGCCCGTTCGGCGGCGGGCTCGCTCGCCTCGGTGAGGTCTGTCGGAAGGAGCAGGTGTTTGTATTCGTTCATCTGTTTTCTCCGGAAACGTAATGCCTTGTTCGATGACTCATTGATCCTGAAGTCCGCATAATGCACCAGGCAGACCGGGTCCGTCATCGGTCGACGAGTTCGATTGTTATGTTATCTTGTAATCTCAGACTATACATCGTTTTTGTATTGCCACGAATACGGAGCGGGAATTTACCAATTGAACAAAACCACCTTGTTACTCGGCACGCCTCTCGGGACGAGGCGTCTTGCCATGAAAAGCGGCACATGATGCCGTTTGGGGCCAACCACGGCCCGATTGCGAGCAGGAGGTGTACGCATGAGTTTTCGAGATAAAACGGCGATTGTCGCCGGCGCCGGCGGCGGCATGGGTTTGAATATTGCAAATGACCTGATCGACGCTGGTGCCAGCGTCGCGATGGCCGATGTCAAACCTGAACCCGGTGGCATTCGAAGCGAACAGGGAAGACATGTGTATTTTCAGGGAGACCTCACTGATGAGGCGTTTGTGCGGAACGCGGTGCACAGAACCGCCGAAGAATTCGGTGGTGTGGACTATCTGGTGAACACGACGGGTGTCCTCTGGTTCGATCGCGACCTGTCCTTCAGTACAATGGATCTTTCAGTATGGGATGAGGGATTCCGCATCAATCTCACGTCGTTCGTGTTGACAGCGCGCTCCGTGGTTCCTGAAAT
>CAMYOI010000075.1:0-3560 GCA_947259955.1 uncultured Gammaproteobacteria bacterium | reverse complement strand
TTCGCGCCGATACCAGGCCGCAGGATGCCTATGCCGCCTCGAAGGCGGCCGTCATCCGATTGTCGAAATCCATCGCCATCCAGTTTGCAGCCGCCCGCATCCGCTCCAATGTCATACTGCCGGGACCCGTGCTCTCTCCGATGCAGGCCCGATGGCAGGGCAAGGAAGACGTGCAGGCCGCGGTCGCTACCGGCATTCCCCTGGGCCGGCTCGGCACGACCCAGGATCAGTCCAATGCGTGCTGTTTTATGCTTTCAGATGAGGCATCGTTCATCACCGGCACCGAACTTGTCGTTGACGGCGGACTAACCGCGCAGTAGACGAACCGTTTTTAGTGTTTCAATTGCGTCCGATTCCGATGGCTAATCCTGCGGCGGGCAGATAAGCCAGTACGGCCGTAACGGTAACGACGGATGCGGCGGTGGAAAACACGATCGCGGTGGATGTCCGAACCACATAAGTGTCGTATTGCTGGGCAAGAACATATACCGTCGCGGCCACGGGCATCGTGGCCGCGACCACGGCCGCGAAACCCCACAGATCGTTTACACCGAACAGGCCGAACATCGCATACCAGACCAATAGAGGATGCGCCAGAAGTTTGACCAGGGTAATGAAACCCACCTCCGCCATTGCACCCCGTACCGGCTGTCCGTAAAGACTGGAACCCAGTGCGAACAGCGCGCACGGTGCCGCTGCCGTGCCAAGCAGTCTGGTAAATTTCTCAATCATCTCTGGCATCTTGAACCCGGTGACGGCCATTGCGGTTCCGGCGACGATTGCAATGATGAGGGGGTTTTTCACAAGAGATCGGATGGTCTTGCCGAGTACGTGTAAAAGTTGTCCGCTGTCCCCGGATCCACTGGCAGCCTCGATGAAAAACATGCCGATGGGAATCATCAATACCAGGTCTATGGTCAGGCACACGATGACGGGGACACTGGCATCGGGTCCGAATGCGACGATGACCAGCGGTATACCAACATAGCCGGTGTTGCCGTAGACCCCGCCAAGGGCATGGACCGCACCGCTCGACTGGTCCAGCCTGAAAACGGACTTTGCTATCACAAAGGCCAATACGAACAGCACGATCGAAACCAGTGACCACGCCGCCAGAAACCGCCACTCGAAGCCATCATCGAAACGGGCATTGGACATTATGGAAAACAGCAGTACGGGTAGGGCGAAATAGAACACGAACCCGTTCAGCCCGGTTCGGCTGGCGTGGCCGAGGATTCCCAGTTTCTCGGAGAAATAGCCGCACCCGATGACGGCAAAGAACGGGATGGTGACGTTCAGGATCGTTAACATGTTCCCCGCATTCGCACGGGTTCGGCTGTGGACGTGGCGCGCAAAGATATCAGGGATCTCTCTTCGCCGGCAACAAGACGGTTCTCCTGATGGCGCGCAACCGTTTCGAGGGGCCCGGTGCTGCGTGAATTGGGTATTCGCGCGACATTGATTTTCGTGAGCCGGGAGATTTGGATTAAACTACCCGACCTCGTTCACACAACCGGTGGCAGTCAATGATCATTCCAGGAAACAAACACGTGGTGTGCATTACGGGAAACGTCTGGAGCGGCTCACGCAACGCCCCCCAGCGGCTTCTCGTGAAAGACGGATTTCGGCGCCCAGCCTGGTTCACCACCGGGCAGCGGTTCACCGACGCGGAGTACTTCCTTATATCCAGCACGGAATTTCATATGAACAAAGCGGAAGAGATGGTCCTGGCGCATATGGAATTCGGTGGTGCCGTCGTCGGGATACTGAAACGGGCGCTCGAAACGATTCTCCATGATTCGGTACAGGGCGCGCTCGTTGTCGGCCCGCAGGAGATCGCAGCCCAGGTCGCCGAAGCGATTCCACAAACCGTGGTGTTCTCTCTCAAAGACGAGACGATGGAACTCTCCCCCCACCTGGACGATGCGAACAAGCGCGGCCAGCTGCATCGCGTCGATGTCGATGTTCTGGCCCCGGGTGCGTGGAGCGACGTACACGCTGTCATGGCTGAAAAGCTGGGACTGACGTTGTAGAACGAACTCGTCTGCCGCATGATGGTTTTTTCGATCACTCGACCCCGCTCACGGACACAAATCTTGTTGCGGTGCAGCATAGCCGGGTGCTACTGTGGGACTCATGCACATGCGGGATTGAAGTGTGAGTATTCGTAACCTCGGGTATTTGTTCGAACCCCGATCCGTGGCTGTTCTGGGCGCCTCGAATCGGCAAAAGAGCATCGGCCGCGAGGTCATGCGGAATCTGTTGACTGCGGATTTTGCCGGTCCGATCATGCCGGTCAATCCGAAATACACCGCCGTCGCCGGCGTGCTCAGTCACCCGGACGTAAAGAGCCTTCCGGTGGTGCCGGACCTGGCGATCATCTGCACGCCGGCCCCTACGATACCCGGACTCATCGCCGAGCTTGGCGAACGGGGTACGAAAGCCGCCGTCGTCATCAGCGCCGGCCTGAAACACGCAACCACCGAAGATGGGCGCACGCTGCAGCAGGCCATGCTGGATGCCGGGCGACCGCATCTGATGCGCATCCTGGGTCCCAATTGCCTGGGCCTGCTGGTTCCGGGTCAGCACCTCAATGCGAGCTTTGCGCACAGGCCCGCCCTACCCGGGTCGGTGGCGCTGATCCACCAGTCGGGTGCGCTGTGCACGGCACTGCTCGACTGGGCCACCACCAACGGCATCGGCTTTTCACACTTCGTCTCCATCGGCGATGGTGCGGATGTGGACTTCGGGGATGTCCTGGACTATCTGGGAGGCGATCCCGACGCCAGGGCGATTCTCATGTATGTGGAATCTATCCAGCACGCCCGCAAGTTCATGTCAGCGGCCCGCGCCGGCGCGCGCAACAAGCCGGTGGTGGTGATCAAAGCCGGCCGCGCACTCGAAGGCGCGCGTGCCGCCGCCTCGCACACCGGGGCGCTGATGGGTTCGGACGACGTTTACGATGCAGCGATACGCCGTGCGGGGATGCTGCGAGTGTTCAGCACGCGCGAGATGTTCGATGCGGTGGAGACGCTCACCAGCAAATGCAGACCACGCGGCGAGAGGATGGCAATCCTCACCAACGGCGGCGGCCCGGGCGTAATCGCCACCGACGAGCTGGTGCTCTCGGGAGGGGTATTAGCTCCGTTGAGCGCGGAGACAATTGAAAAGCTCGACAAGGTCCTGCCGCACACCTGGTCCCGGGCGAACCCCGTCGATATTATCGGTGATGCAGACAGCCACCGTTATGCAAAAAGCTTAGAGATCCTGCTCGAAGACGAAAATGTCGATTGCGTGCTGGTGCTGCATGCGCCGACGGCAGTTGTTTCCAGTGATGCCGCCGCTGAAGGGATCGTCAAGGTTGCCTCGGAAAAACGCAACGGCAAGGCCCTGATCGCGAGCTGGTTGGGCGGCGCAACGGTTGCGCGGGCCCGACGCAGGCTCAGCGATGTCGGAATCCCGAACTACGATACGCCGGAAGAGGCGGTAAGGGCGTTCCTTCACATCGTGCAATACGGCCGCAACCAGGCGCTGCTGATGGAGACGCCGACCTCTATTCC
>CAMYOI010000074.1 GCA_947259955.1 uncultured Gammaproteobacteria bacterium | reverse complement strand
TCGGCGAGTCACAGAGCGGCTTGATCGACGAAATCGGATTTACGCTGTATACCGAGTTTCTTGACAACGCCATCCGCAACATAGCGCAGCAGCGAGGGGGTGCGAAAGATTTCGATCAAGGCAATGCAACAATCGAAATCAACCTGCACGCGCCGGCGCTGTTCCCGGAGAACTACCTGCCTGACGTCCATCTGCGCCTGGTCATGTACAAACGCATCAGCGCCTGTCGTAACAGCGAAGAGCTGAATGATATCCGCGCGGAAGCCATAGATCGTTTCGGGTCGCTGCCGCCAAACGCGGTTACCTTGTTTCGCCACGCCGAGCTACGGCTGGAACTCGCCCCATTGGGTATGACCCGGGCCGACATCGGCCCCAGAGGCGGCCGCATCGAATTTTCAACCGACGCCAGGATCGACCCGGCACGGCTGATCTCCCTCATCCAATCCCACGCCGACACCTATCGAATGAAAGGCCCCAACACGCTCATCATCAAATCGGACCTGGAAGAAACCGAAGATCGCATAAACGCGCTGAGGACCGTCGCCCGCAGCCTGGCAACGGTCCATTGACCGGAAAATCGATCGGATCACTCTTTAGGCACCGACAGCTCGGGGAAGAGCACGTCCTCGAAGCCGAAGTAGCGCATATCTTTAATGCGGGACGGGTACAGTATCCCGTCGAGGTGATCGCACTCGTGCTGCACAACCCGCGCGTGGAAACCCTCCACCTCCCGCTCGACCGGATTTCCGACCGCATCGAAGCCCCGGTAGCTGATATGGGAATACCGGTCCACCATACCGCGCATCCCCGGCACGCTGAGACAGCCTTCCCAGCCGCTTTCAATTTGCATGGAGTGCACCGTGATCTTTGGATTGATCAAAACGGTGATGGGGACCTGTTCGGCATCCGGGTAGCGCGGATTTTCCTTCAACCCGAAAATGACCACGCGTTTGGATACACCGATCTGTGGTGCCGCAAGACCCGCCCCGTCGCAGTCACCCATCGTGTCAAACATATCCTTCAACAGAGCGTCCAACTGGGGCGTGCCGAACTCGGCCACCGGTTCCGCCACCTGGAGAAGCAGTGGGTCTCCCATTTTCAAAACTTCACGAACCGCCATTCCGTTACCTCTGACTCATCCAGGTGTTAAACTATTGAATGATATTCTGAATTATCGCGGCGAGGGCGCCGCTCCTACGGTACGTGGCTCCCCGCTGAGGGCGCCGCTCCTACGATAGGTGGCTCCTCGCTGAGGGCGATTCCTACGGTGGGTGGCGCTCCTCGCTAAAGGCGTCGCTTCTCCCTGTAGGAGGCGCGCGCCGCACCCGATTATCAGCTGCAAAAAAATAATTGTAAAATAATCAATATCCCCGACCTTCAATGTCAGCTCCGACCTTCGATATGAGAATGCCCGCATTGCCAATCCCGATCATTCTGTCTATCTTCGCGCTTTCGCTGGTGCCCCTGGCGACGCAGGCGCAACAAGCAGCCCAACCGGTCGAATCGAAACAGAATCCCGCGCCCTTCGGGTCCTCCACTGGAAAGCGTTACCGCGTCGAGGCGATCGTTTTCAACTATCTCGGACCCATCCCGGCCGGGAACGAAATCTGGCACCGCGAGCCGCGCATCCGTTTCGATCGGCAAAGGTCTTCGAGGCCACTGAACCCGAGCGCTCCCGGATACTCTTCGAGCGAATCCATCGATGCCGCGGCGAATCCGGTTGAACAGAATTCCGTACGATTTACCGAACTCATCAATCTAGCACCCCATCTGTCGAAGCTGCACAACGATCCGAGATATGAGGTGGTGACCTACACGGCCTGGATTCAACCCTTGTTCGAGAAGCGGAATTCGGTCTCCGTACCCATCCGGCGACAGCCGAAGTCGGTGCAGACGGCATATGGCCTTTCTCCACCGATCAAGGTCCCGTTGAGCGGAAGTATTAAGATATTCGGCGACAGATTGCTGTTCGTCGATGTCGACATTACCAACGAATACTTCGAAGAGTCCTCGGCTTATTCAACGGCGGCCCCGTCCAATAGACCGCCCGGCGAATACAATCTGCGGGAGAAAAGGCGCGTCAAGCTCAACGAGCTGCATTACTTTGACCACCCATTTTTCGGCTTACTCATCAGGGTCAGCCGTTACGAACCCGGGACGGGCGCATCCGGCGGCTGACATGTCACGGTGAAATCACCGGCGGTACCGCGCACTCGAAATCCTCCAGTCGCGCAATGGCTTCAGTCAGCAATAGGTTCACGTTCTGCATTCCCTGCGCGTAGGCCTGGCGGATCGCTTCAATACTTATCTGATTTCCACCGATGCCTGCCGCGTAGTTGACAACCAGCCCGATAGTCGCGTAACAGATCCCGATTTCACGGGCCAGACTGGCCTCGGGCATACCGGTCATGCCCACGATATCAGCGCCGTCCCTGTCGAGTTTGCTGATTTCCGCCGCGCTTTCGAACCTGGGGCCCTGGGTAGCGGCGTAAGTGCCGGACGGACGCACTTCGATATTCAGCCTGTCGGCACAATCGACAACGATGCGTCGTAGTTCACCGCAGTAGGGCTCGGTAAAGTCGATGTGAAACAACTTGCCTTCGAGCGGAGAAAACGTGTGTTCGCGTGAATGAGTGTAGTCCAGTATCTGATCCGGGACGACTATCGATCCCGGAGAACATTCCTTACCGATCCCCCCGACCGTGGCAAGCGCAACGATGCAATCTACACCCGCGTGCCCGAGGGCCCACAGGTTGGCCCGATAGTTTATGGCATGTGGAAGGATGCTGTGGTCCTTGCCATGCCGCGCAATGATCGCGATTTTCTGGCCGCTTACCGCTCCGATCGTCAATCCGGACGAAGGCTGCCCGTAAGGCGTATCGATCTGCACCTCGCGACCTTCTTCGATGCCGTCGGGGAATGAGAATGCCGATCCTCCGAGGACGCCAATTCTGGCAAGGCCCATAGTCATAAGTCGGCTGATGCCATTCCATTGGCTCTGATCAAGGAACGCAGCGACGCGGCAATCCATTGGTCCCATCTTTTTACGCATGTGGAACACGTCACTTCGTTCGCGACGGCGAAACAGGGGCGTTTCTCAGTTGCGTCCATACTGGTCTTCGAAGCGCTCGATATCGTCTTCACCCAGATAGTCGCCGGTCTGGACCTCGATAATCTCGAGATCACAATCACCTTCGTTTTCCAGTTTGTGTCGCGTCTCCTTCGGAATGTAGGTCGATTCGTTGGGAACGAGCCTGAACCGCTCCGTACCCCGCGTCACCCACGCCTCGCCCCTCACCACGACCCAGTGTTCCGACCGTCTGCGGTGGAGCTGCAGCGATATGCTGCCGCCCGGTTTGATAACGAGACGCTTCACCTGAAATCCTTGCTGAAGTTCCAGCGTCTGGAAAGAGCCCCAAGGTCTGAATACGCGTGAATGGTGCTCTACTTCCGGCCGTTTTTCCTGCCGGAGCTGTTCGACGAGCGCTTTGACGTTCTGGTCGGAATCCTTGTTGGCGACCAGAACGGCGTCATCGGTTTCGACCACGATCAAGTCGTTGACGCCCAGCGCCGCCACCAGGCGTCCTCCGGCATGGATGTACGAGTTTTCCACATCCCGGATATAGACGTCTCCCACGGAAATGTTTCCCTTTTCACACGCGCCGCCCAACGCATCCGCAAGGCCGCTCCATGAGCCGATATCGCTCCACGCGCCGTTGAACGGAACCATCAGCGCTTTTTCGGTTTTCTCCATTACCGCGTAATCAATGGAAATGCTCGGACACGAACAGAACTCCTCCACCGCCGCGGTAACCGTATTACCGGAAACCACGGTGTCGGCCATTGCTCCGATGCAGCCGTGGTAGACTTCCGGCGCCAGTTTGTGCAGTTCGTCGAGATAGGTGCGTGCCCCGAACATGAATATTCCGCTATTCCAGGCATGTCTGCCGGACTCGACGAAAGAACGGGCAAGATCGGGGGCGGGCTTCTCCACGAACCTCTCGACCTGAAACGCATCGTTGCTGGAATCCGCCGCCCCTCCCTGTTCGATGTAGCCGTAGCCCGTTTCCGGAACCGTCGGCCGGATACCGAACGTTACCATGTTCCCCCGACGCGCCCACCGCTCCGCGATCAAGACGACCCCGCGAAAAGCCTCCGTATCGGTGATGAGATGATCCGCGGGCATCACCAGCAATATGGGGTCCTGGTAAGACCTCAAAGCGCTGATCGCCGCGAGGCCTATTGCGGGGGCCGTGTTTCTGGCGACCGGTTCGATCAGGATAGTCAGGCTGTCCAATGCGTCGAGCTGTTCCGCGACTAGAAATTTCTGCTCTTCATTGGTAACGACTATCAGATCATCGGTATCGCTCGCATGCCGGGCCCGGCTAGCGGTCTCCTGCAGCAGACTGTTGTCATTGTGCAAATTGTGAAACTGCTTTGGATACAACCGCCTCGAAAGCGGCCACAATCGGGTGCCGTAGCCGCCGCATAACACCACGGGAACGATCAAGTCACGTACCCTGTTTTCAAATCTTCCCCTTTCAGGTCTTCCCCTGCCGATTCCACCGCTGCGCTTTCCGTTGCTTGGCCTGGGCTGGATCGAGGCCCTGAGTATTCCGGCACCAGATGGGTCACCATGCCGCGCAGGTCGTCCTCATCATAGCTTTCAACCGCCTCTGCGACCCGCTGCATTATCGGTTCGACCACTTTCCAAGCAACTTCCCGGCTGTGCGCAAGCATCAGCTTTTCGTGGGAGGTCTCACTCAACTGCTCGTCGCTGTAAAACAGCTCCTCGTTCAGTTTCTCCCCGGGACGCAGACCCGTATAAACGATCTCGATTTCCTCCTCCGGCAGCTTCCCTGACAGTTTGATCATCTGTCGGGCCAGATAGTCGATCCTGATCGGCTCGCCCATATCCAGCACGAAGATTTCCCCACCCCCGCCCACGGAACTCGCCTCCAGTATCAACTGTGCCGCCTCGGTGATCGTCATGAAATAACGCAGGATATCGGGGTGCGTAACGGTGACTGGCCCACCTTCCTTGATCTGGGCATTGAATTTGGGCACGACGCTGCCCGCGGACCCAAGCACGTTGCCGAACCGGACCGTCACGTACCGCGTTTGGGTTTGCGTGTCGAGCGCCTGGCAATAGATCTCACCAACCCGTTTGCACGCTCCCATGAAGCTGGTCGGATTGACCGCCTTGTCGGTCGAGATGAATATGAAATTATCACACTGATGCGCGGCTGCCTGGTCCGCCAGTATCCTAGTACCGATGACGTTGTTTTTTACGACCTCGCGCGTCTGGTGCTCGAGCAGCGGCACGTGCTTGTACGCCGCGGCATGGAAAACGATGTCCGGCCGGTACCGGGCAAAGGTCGCTGCCGTGGCGACCTCGTCGCAGATATCTCCGAGGACGATAACGAGATCCAGATCGGGGAATCCTTCGCGCAATTCCTCCTCGATGACGTAGAGGTTGAACTCGCTCTGTTCGAACAGCACCAGACGCAGGGGTTCGACGGTGGCAACCTGGCGACACAATTCACTGCCAATCGATCCCCCGGCGCCGCTGATCAAAACAACCTTTTGTTTCATGCTGTCACCAATGCGCTGCCAATCCAGCGTCACCGGATCCCTGCCGAGCAGATCGTCAATGCGGACTTCCCGTAGATCCTTGGCGCCGACCTTTCCAGCGACCACGTCATGGACCGTGGGCAGGGTCCTGAATTCAACGCCCGACGCCTCACAAAGCCCGACGATCCGCTGCATTTGCCGATCGCTTGCGCTCGGTACCGCGATCAGTATCAGGTCGATGGACCAGCGCTCACACAGGTGGGCGATGTCGTCGCACCTGCCGGATACCCGGATACCGTGAATGTCCTTGCCGAGTTTTGACGGCGCGTCGTCCACGAACGCAACCGGATCGTAAATTCTCGGCAGATTGCGCCTTAAATCCCTCACCACCTGTTCCCCGGCGGCGCCGGCACCCACGATCAGGGCTTTTTTCTCTATCCGGGTGCTGAAGTGATGATCCTTCAACAATCGATAGGCCAGCCTGGAACCGCACAGCAGGAAGGTCAGTACCAGACCGTAGAGGAAGAAGATCGATCTGGGGATCAACTGCAGTCTGTTGTAAAGGAACAAGGCGATGGCGGTGACGACGATACCGGTAATAATGGCCTTGAGGACCCGCAGCAGGTCGGAAAGCGAAGTGAAGCGCCACACCCCCCGGTGAACGCCGAACGCAAGCAGGGTCATGCCCTGTATCGGTACCAGGATCGCCAGAAACCAAGCCGCCTGCGCCAGGAACTGGTCCGGGATGTGGCTCAGGTTGTAGCGCAGCCAGTAGGCCACCATCCACGCCAGAGGGATCATCAATAGATCGTGCAGGAGAACCCACCAACGGTAACGAACCGCCCTGAACTGCGAACCTAGCATGTCGACCAAGTTTTTCATCGATGTTTCGCCCGGGTTTTCTCCCTGAACAGCACCGCCGAAGCCAATACTGCCAGCAGGAACAGGGCCAAAAACGGCCAGAGTCCGATCGGGGGCACCTGAAATTTCTCGAAAGAGGCCAACACAGCCAGCACGAGCGTCGAGATGATTGCGCACACGGTCACGAAGGCATGCCCCAGGCCCGTTGTAGTCGCTCTCTGGTAGAAGTGTTCACGGTGGGGTTTCCAGACGACCTTGCCCTCCACTGCCCGTCTGATCAGGGTGACGATCGTATCGAATAGAAATAGTCCGAATAAAATGATATAGGCTGTCAATGGGACCCCGTTTTGCGCATTTCCCACAATCGCCAGAACCGCGAATACACCACCGAGTGTGACGCTGCCAACATCACCCATGAATATGCGCGCCGGGTTCCAGTTCCAGACAAGAAAACCGAGTGATGATGCCATTATGGCATAACAGAACAAGGCGATGGCGCCATTATCGTCCAGCGCAAACCAGACACCCATAACGCATGCTACTACGGCGGTGTGGCTGGCCGCGATGCCGTCGATGCCGTCCATGAAATTGTATGCGTTCGCCATCCACACCACCCAGAGTACGGAAAGCAGCATCGACAGTTTGCCGAATTCGAATTCATATCCCCCTACCGTAACCGCATTGAATGCACCGACATAGCTCACCGCATACACCGCGACCAGAAGCTGTACGCCGATTTTAACGAACGGCCCCAGGCCGAACTTGTCGTCGATCCAGCCAAGCCCGCCCAAGACCGCGGTAACCCCAATTACCGGAGCAATGGCCGCGTTTGAATAGCCGTATTCAAGACAAACGAGGCACAGCAGCATCACCACGACAATCGACAGTCCACCCCCCCTGGGCACGTCTCCATGATGCAGGGTCCTGTCGTTAGGTGAATCGATCATTCGCGTACGCTGCGCGTAAGTGCGCACCAGCCCGGTCAATGCTGATGCAATGGCAAAGCCCAGCAGTATTGTGGCTATAACCAATAAGGCGTTTGGCATTACAGGAGTAGATCCCGCGCCGGATTCTCGAGGAACCCGGATCCTCTGTAACCAAAATCGGTTGCAGCCGGACCCATATCGAAGCATAGGTCTTCGTTCATGCGGGCCGCCGCGCCCGAAGATACTTCACCGATCATTTTCAGCTTCACCGCGACGCCGATGAACGCCCGGTAGAGCGGCTGCGGTATGTGCAAAATGCGGGGTTTGCGTCCCAGGGCAATGAAGATCCGCTGCACCATGTTTTTATAGCTCAGTTTTTCGGCGCCCCCCAGGTTGTAGGTTTGGCCGATGGTAGAACCGATTTCCATGCATCTACCCGCCGCGTTGGCAAGATCCAGGGAGTGAACGGGCTGCCGCAGGCCGCTGCCCGAACCTGCAATCGGAACAACTCCGATACGTTTGATCAACGCGGCAATGGCCATGATGTTGCCATCCCTGCCAAACCCGTAGATCATCGTTGGCCGAAACAAGGTCAGGGCGATGTTCGAGGCTGCCGCCGTTTCCTTTATCCGGTCTTCAGCAGACAGCAGGGCCCTTGCCAACTCCCTGTCCGCTGCCTCCGCACTGCTCTGCTTCGACTCGACGCTGGTGGAACTGAACGCGATCACCCGTCTCACACCCGAAGCTAGGATACGCTCCATGTTTTCGGGCAACAGCCACAACGGTGCCATGTGGACCAGCACGTCGAATTGTCCATTCAGGCTAAGCGCTTCCGGTTGCGCAAGGTCGGCTAGTATGGTGTTTCCGTACCGGCCCCGACTTCTTCCAAGAGTACAAACCCTCAGGGCCCGTGCTTGCAGCATCTCACACATACACGGACCCACCACCCCGTTCGCTCCGGTAACGAGAACCGATCGATATTCGGGAAGATTATGAATTCTGCCCCCGAAACAGGATCTTCGATGATTTGCCAATGAAGCTGGCATAGACACCAAGGTAGATCAGCGCGAACAGTATCCTGGGGTATTCCCCGAGATAGAACTTCCTGTAGAAACGCAGCATGCCCTGGTGCAGGTGCCAGTTGACCCGCAAACTTCGGCCGCTGGCGCCCTTGGCATGGGCAACACAGGTGTCTCCGGTAAACGCTACCTTGTAGCCCGACTGCCAGAATCGTTTGCACCAATCCAGGTCCTCGCAGTGCATAAAGTAACCTTCGTCCAGATACCCCACGGTTTCTAAAGCGGAACCTCGCGCCAGCATGAATGCGCCGGACACGGCATCGACGTACTCCACGCCGCCCTTGATGTCCTCGCTGCCATAGTCGAAATCCTGGTATTTGTCCGGCTGCAGGCGATTCAGGCCCAGCGTTCTGACCAGCGCACTTGCCGGCGTTGGAAACCGACGGCGGCATGTCTTCTGAACGCTGCCGTCTGCGTTTCTGATCAGGCAGCTGGCCAGGCCGATGCTCTCGTCGGACCGCATCGCATCAATGACCGTTTCGATGGTGTCCGGCTCGACGATGCAGTCGGGGTTGATGAGCGCATAGAATTCAGCACTGCGATTCGTCATCACCTGGTTGTTGGCACGGGCAAAGCCGATATTTTCAGAATTGCGGATCAACTCGATCTTTTCCGCATCACCGCCGAGGCCGGCTATGCTGTTGTCGCTGGATGCGTTGTCGACGACGACAATGCCTAGCCGGCAACTCGATTTCAGCACGGAGTCGATGCAATCCCGCAGCCAACCGCCGGCGTTGTAATTGACCACGATGGCCAGGGCATCCACGTCTTTGCGACTGCGTCGTTGCATATTGCTGACTATTCCTCGTCCCAGCCGAGCGTTTCCTTTACGATGTATATTGGCTTGTTCTGTGTTTCGTAGTACGTTCGTATCTGCATTTCACCAAGCAACCCAATGACGATGAACTGAATGCCGATCAGGATCATCAGGATGGCCAGCAGGAACAGGGGCCGGTTGCCCATCGGAATCCCCAGAAACAGGCGTTCGAATGTGGTGTACACGGCCAGCAGAAAACCGATTGCGCCGGACACCAGCCCTGGCAGGCCGAAAAAGTGCATGGGGCGTCCGTCGAACTTGAGCAGAAAATTCACCGTAATAAGATCCAGCAGAACGCGGAAGGTTCGGGAAATACCGTACTTGGTCGCCCCCAGCGTCCTGGGCCGGTGGTTGACCTTGATCTCGGAAATAGTCACGCCCATTCGGCTGGCCACGGCAGGAATGAAACGATGCAACTCACCGTAGAGCGTAATGTTCTTTGCAACTTCGCTGCGCATCGCCTTGAGCGTACAGCCATAGTCGTGCAGTTCGACTTCCGTGATTCTGGAGATGAGCTTGTTGGCGAGCAGCGATGGAAATCTACGTGACCAGTACTTGTCCTTTCGGTCATGTCGCCAACCGCATACCAGGTCGAAGCCCTCTTCCACCTTGGCAAGTAAATTGGGAATATCTTTGGGATCATTTTGCTGGTCGCCGTCGATGGTGACCACGATCTCACCCTTCGCATACTGCAGGCCCGCCGCTATGGCGGCGGTTTGTCCGAAATTCCTCCTGAAACGAATAACACGGACCCGCTCGTTCTCACGCTGGATCTCCTCGAGTAGGTCAAAGGTTTTATCCCTGCTGCCGTCATCAATGAATATGATTTCGCTCGGTTTGCCCAATTCTGCGAGTACGATGTTGAGGTCGTCGAAAAAGGGCCTGATGTTCTGTTCCTCTTCGAAGACAGGCACGACTACCGACAGCGCGAGGCCGGATGCCACGCCGTTGTCACGATCCGGATACGGATTATTCATCATGGTTCCGTTATTTTCATTGATTGACTGTCTCGCTTATTGAGGCGCTGACCCGACGGACTCCTCGCTGAGCTCCAGATCCACCGCCGCAACCCCGAAAGCATCTCGCCGCTCGTCGTGGATCTTGAGGTGCAGCAAATCGTATCGACGATCCAGAACGGTTTCTGGCCCGGCCTCTTCCCTCGACACGACCCCGATGGATATAAAATACTCGCCGGGCACCAGGTGCGCGGCGAAATTGAACTCGATGATGGCAAACTCATTTCCGCTCTTTTCGGCGGGGCGCACACCTTTGAGTTCACTATTGGAGCCGAATACGGTCGAACCGCCAATGGTCTTGATGGTAAAACCGTAAATAAGCGAGGATACCGGCTGATCAAAGTACACCGCTACGCGAAGCTTCAGCAATTCGCCTTGGTCACAACCTGTGGATATTTCTTCACCTCTTGCGCCTAGGAACAGATAGTCAATTACCCTGGCACTCCGGTCACCCCAGCGGAATTCGGACTCGTTATAGGTCGCCCTTCGCCTGCAGGTATCACGATCCTTGTCCAAAACAAGACTTCCGCTGGCCAATCCGACGTCCCCGTGGTCAGCCTCGGAAGGCCGGCCGGCCGGTAAATCGGAAAAAAAAATACTTTCCAGGTAATGGTTTACCACGTGCTTCGGATCGCCCAGCGATTTGACCTCGCCACCGTCCAGAAACAGTGCTCGGTCGCACATAGCCACCACACTGTCTGTGGCGTGCGTAACGAAAAGGATCGTAACCCCCTGATTGCGGAGTTGCTCCAGTTTTCTAAAACATTTCCTCTGGAATTTGACGTCGCCGACCGCCAGGGCCTCATCGATGATCAGGATGTCCGGCTCGAGGTTGATCGCAATGGAAAATGCCAGCCTCACGTACATACCGCTCGAATAGGTTTTTACGGGCCTTGAGATAAAATCTCCCAGTTCCGAGAAAGCGATGATGTCGGGCATGCGGGCATCGATTTCGGCGTGGCCCATGCCCAGGATAGCGGCATTGAGACGAGCATTCTCGACACCGGTAAATTCCGGATTGAATCCAGCACCCAATTCTAGAATTGCGGAAATGCGTCCATTGATGTCGATGGTTCCCGTGGTGGGTGTCAGCGTGCCGGCGATGAGTTGCAGAAATGTCGATTTGCCCGACCCGTTCTTTCCGACAATCCCCAGTGATTCCCCCCGCTCTACAACGATATCGATACCCTTCAACGCCCAGAACTCCTCGTAGAGTCTTTTTCTCTGCTTGTACAGCGCCTGCACCAGTCGATGAGCCGGGCGCGAATAGGTCTGAAAGCACTTGGCGATACCGCTCGCTCTTATTGCGTAGTCAGAGGACATCTGCAAATGCGTTCCGTGTCCGTTTGAACCACCACACTCCGAACATCATGAA
>CAMYOI010000073.1 GCA_947259955.1 uncultured Gammaproteobacteria bacterium | reverse complement strand
TACACTGGCGGACTTCAGGTATGCCAAATCGTTCAAGGCCGAAAACGGCCGACCCGGGGCCGGACGCAACCGCACCGGGAGGAGCGGCTCGGATCTCTATGTCGAAGTACCCTCGGGGACCCTGGTCTACGACAACGACACCGATGAATTGATTGGCGATATGGTGTCGCCGGGTCAGTGCACGTTGGTCGCACTCGGCGGCCGGGGCGGGCTTGGCAACGCCCATTTCAAATCCAGCACCAATCGAGCGCCGCGGCGTACCACCGATGGCAGATCGGGAGAAACACGAAGTCTTCGTCTGGAACTCCAGATTCTGGCGGATGTCGGCCTGCTGGGGTTGCCCAATGCGGGAAAATCTACCTTCCTCAGCGCGGTATCCCAGGCCAGGCCAAAAATCGCCGAGTATCCGTTTACCACGCTCTACCCGCAGATGGGAGTCGTGCGTATCGACCACGGGCAAAGCTTTGTTGTCGCCGACATTCCCGGCCTGATCACGGGAGCGGCGGAGGGGGCGGGTTTGGGTCTTCGTTTCCTGCGACACCTCACCCGAACCCGGTTGTTGCTCCACCTGGTGGATATTGCACCCATGCCGGAGAGGCCGCTGCTGGAGGATGTGACGGCAGTCACCAGCGAACTAACCAAGTACGGTGAGGGTCTCGCCGATTATGAGCGCTGGCTCGTGTTTAACAAATGCGATTTAATACCAAACGCCGAGGCGAAGACCGTGACCAAGCACTTGGTGGAAGCGTTGAATTGGAAGGGACCTGTCTATCTGATTAGCGCGGCCACTGGCAAGGGCTGTGAGCAACTTTGCCGGGCGATAATGAGACATCTTGAATCCGCGGAGATAGTGAACTAGTCCGGTTGCTTTCTAAAACTGCTTATAGCACCCATGCCCGTGTCCAGAATTTTGCCCACTACAGAGTTGCGCGATGAACAAACCAAACCTGTTCATTTGCACCGGTAATTTCTGCCGGAGCCTCATGGCCGAGGGAATGCCAAAAGCTGCACCACCCGCCGATGCTGGGTACCCGCCTGGTTCTGATTTTGTACTGACCATGGAGCGTTCGCACAAAGCCTGGAATCCAGGCGTCTCGGACCGGGTACACGGGCTGGATCCAAAAAGGCACCGGGGTATCCGGATGGGTCGATCTCATGAGTAACCGGCAGAAGCTCAGGAACTCTCGTCGATGGGTGGTCAAGATCGGCAGTGCGCTGCTGACTGACCACGATTCCGGGCTCAATACCGATCTGGTCCGGGGTCTTGTGGATCAGATCGTGGCATTGCGAGAAGCGGGATGCGAGGTCGTTCTGGTGTCATCGGGCGCCGTCGCCGCGGGAATGCGGCGTCTGGGTTGGACACAGCGACCACATGAATTGTATCGGCTCCAGGCGGCAGCGGCTCTGGGCCAGATGGCGCTGACGCAACTGTACGAATCCGCATTCAAGGTGCACGCCATTCATACCGGCCAGGTGCTGCTGACTAATGCAGATCTTTCAGACCGGCAGCGGTACATCAATGCGAGGAGCACGCTGCGGGGTTTGCTCGATTTGAACATCGTACCCGTCGTCAACGAAAACGATGCGATCGTGACCGACGAGATTCGCTTTGGTGACAACGACACCCTGGCGGCGCTGGTTGCGAATCTGATCGAGGCCGAAGTCCTGGTACTGTTGACCGATCAGTCGGGACTTTACAGTGCTGATCCCCGGGTGAGGCCGGACGCCGATCTAATTCAGGAAGCGGAAGCCGGCGAGGTGCGACTGTACGAGATGGCCGGTCCGCCCGGAATTGCTGGTCGGGGAGGAATGCGAACCAAGCTGGAGGCTGCTGAAAAAGCCGCGCGCTCCGGCACATCCACGGTGATCGCTGACGGAGCACTCGATAGAGTGTTGATGACAATTAGGGAAGGTAAGGCGACGGGGACGCTGCTGACTGCCCAGGGTACACGCCTGGTAGCTCGAAAACAGTGGCTTGCGAGCCAGCTTCAGGCAAAGGGAAGGCTGCACCTGGACGCCGGTGCGGCGCGGGTGATAACCCGGGACGGTCGCAGCCTGCTATCGGTCGGGGTGATACGGGTCGACGGCGAGTTCAGGCGAGGTGAACTGGTGACCTGCATCAATCCGGACGGCGCGCAGGTAGCCAGGGGACTGGTGAATTACAGTTCGACCGAGGCGGTGCAGATTATCGGTCACCCAAGTTCCCAGATCGTGAGCCTGCTGGGGTACACCTACGAACCGGAATTGATCCACCGGGACAACATGGTGGTTCTGTAGACAAGGCTTGCGCCTTTACGATGCCTCCATCTGGCGCAGGCGGGTATTCAGACGCTTCTTCAGGCGGGCGGCACGATTCTTGTGGTGTAGTCCTTTGTGCACCGCGCTGTCGATCTCGGACGTCGCCACACGGTACGCGGCTGCAGCGGCTTCCCGGTCATCGTTGTCCAGGGCTTTCACGAGGTTTTTAATGGATGTGCGCAGGCCGGAACGCTGGCTGGCGTTGTGTAGCCGCTGGATCGTGTTCTGTCTCGCCCGTTTGCGGGCCTGTGGTGAGTTTGCCACTTATTCCGAGGTCCTGATGGAAAGGCGCGGACTATCCGGATTTCCGGGGCGAATGTCAATAGTTTTGGGCATCTTAGGCTGGATTTTCCTCACCCGAATCTACTCCGATTGGGACAGGGAATGTTTAAAATCGATGTTGTCTGGCCCCTTTGGTGTATAACTTTACCTGAACATTCGACTCAAGGTTCGTTGATGTCCCGCAAGTTGCTTAAATCTACCGCAGTAACCGGCGGCTGGACCATGCTTTCCAGGATAAGCGGTCTGGCTCGGGATATTGCCTTTGCCAGCATCATGGGCAGCGGCCTGGTGGCGGATGCGTTTTTCGTTGCCTTTCGGGTGCCCAACTTCTTTCGCCGCATATTCGGGGAGGGCGCATTGTCCCAGGCATTCGTGCCGGTTTTTTCAGAGTACAAGGAGACGGCGACAGCGGAGCAAACACAGGCTTTTCTGGACCATATGACCGGCAGGCTGGTTGCGATACTCCTCCTGATCACCGCGGTGGGCATTCTCGTCGCGCCGGGATTCGTGTCGGTGATCGCGCCCGGTTTTCTCCAGGACGACGCGAAGTTCCAGCTCACTGTCGACGCCCTTCGTATCTGTTTTCCTTATCTGCTCTTCATCTCGCTGGTCGCCGTGTCCGCGGGCATACTTAATACCTGCGGCCGTTTCGCCGTTCCCGCCGCGACGCCGGTGTTGCTGAATCTCAGTCTGATCGCGGCGGCGTTCTGGCTGGTTCCCGTCCTGGACAATGCCGCAATCGCCCTGTCCGTCGGGGTGGTGATTGCGGGCCTGGCCCAGCTCCTGCTCCAGGTCCCGTTTCTCAGGAAAGAAGGCCACCTGCCGAGGCCGCGTTTCGGAAAAAAGGACGAAGGAGTGGGCAAGGTTTTCAAACTCATGCTGCCGGCCATATTTGGGGTCTCGGTGGCGCAGATCAATGTCCTGGTCAATACTTTGCTGGCGTCCTTTCTGGTGACCGGCAGCGTATCCTGGCTGTACTACTCCGACCGCGTCATGGAGTTCCCGCTTGGGGTTTTCGGCATCGCGCTGGCGACGGTTATCCTTCCCAGCCTGTCGAAATTGCACGCGCGCGATGATGGCGCTTCATTCTCGGACCTGCTGGACTGGGCTCTGCGCTGGGTCGTCATCATCGTGCTCCCGGCTACCATCGGATTGATTTTACTCGCCGGGCCGCTGATAACGACATTGTTCCAGTACGGCGCAACGACCCCCGCCGATGTGTATATGATGACCAACAGCCTGATCGGTTTTGCCCTGGGCCTGCTGGGACTGGTTCTGGTGAAAGTTCTCGCTCCCGGATTTTTTGCGCGCCAGAATACAAAGACGCCGGTCAAGGTCGGCGTGGTCGCCATGGTGGTAAACATGGTCGCGGCGGTCCTGCTTTTTTACCCGCTCAAACATGTCGGGCTGGCGGTGGCGACGTCTATCGCCGCGTGGGTCAATGCCGGGTTGCTCTACCGGCTCCTGCGGCAGGAATCGGTCTACCTGCCAAGGCCGGGCTGGTCTGCTTTTCTGGTAAAAGTTGCCGCGGCAGGTGTGTTGATGGCGGCCGTGGTGTTTTGGTGCAGCGGTGATGTACAGGCGTGGATAGACGCCGCAACGCTGCAAAGAGCTTTTCGACTCGCTGTTTGCGTGTGCGCCGGTGCCGCGGTGTATTTTTCAGCTCTTTTCATGTTGGGGATCAGAGCTAAACATCTGGTTCTGAATCAGGCAGAATTCGATCTATGACCATGCTTAACAATATCCAGATCGGTTCGGTGGGCGATCCTCGGATCTTCGCCCTAGATGAAGCGCGAGAATTGTTTCCTCTGGTCAGGCGCATAACCGCTGATGCCTACGAAGAACTGCAGCCGGTAAAACAGCGGTTGAGGAACATGATGTCTACCGACCCGCGCATTGTGCAGGTCGAAAAGTCGTACGAAGAGATCGTCAAACGCTGGGTCAGCAAAATGGAGCGCCTGGGCCTCGTTGTCCAGGGATTGTGGCTGGTGGATTTCGACACAGGTGACGGTTATTTGTGCTGGAAATACCCGGAACTTAAAATCAATCACTTCCACGACTACACAGCGGGATTCTCCGACCGGCGCAACCTCGAGGATATCATCGAAGAACTTGATCCGGACTGGGCCTGATTCAGGTACAGATTACCGCCACACTCAGCGCAACATTAGATTACGAACCCCTGCCATGGAGCTCATTCGCGGCCTGCACAACGTCCGCTCGCGACACCGCGGTTGTATTGCCTCGATCGGTAACTACGACGGGGTACACCGCGGCCACCAGGCCATCGTCGAGCAGCTCCTGCGCAACCGCGAAAAATATGGACTTCCCGCGCTCATCATCACATTCGAACCCCATCCGCTCGAGTACTTCCGGCGCACCGAACAGACACGGATCACCTCACTCAGGACCAAGCTGGAACTGCTCGGTAAACTCGGTATCGAACGTGTATTGTGTCTGCGATTCAACGAGGCGCTGGCCAACATGAGCCCGAAAAGTTTCATGCAGGACTTGTTGATCGAGGGATTAGGTGTTAAACATCTGGTGGTTGGCGACGATTTCAGGTTCGGCAAGGCCCGGGCGGGGGATTTCGAGGTGCTCAAGGCTTATGGCGAACGACACGGATTCTCCGTCGAGAGCACCAACACCTACATGTTGAACGGGGAGCGTGTCAGCAGCAGCCGAGTGCGACAGGCGCTTGAGTTGGGTCAACTCGAGCTGTCTGAGCGGCTACTGGGCCGCAGATACAGTATCTCTGGGCGCATTGCACACGGCGACAAGCTCGGCCGGACGTGGGGTTTTCCGACTGCCAACATCAACCTGCGGCATCAGAATCCACCCCTGAACGGTATTTACGTGGTTGAAGTCGCGGGTCTGGATGAAGGATCGACACCCGGTGTTGCCTACGTGGGTACGCGTCCGACGGTGGAGGGCACGCGCAGGGTGCTCGAGATACACCTGATCGATTTCGACCGGGATATCTACGGTGAACGTATATCGGTCTACTTTTTGGAAAAGATCCGGGCGGACCAAAAGTTCGCCGATCACAAGGCACTGGTCGCGCAGATCGCCCGGGACAAGAAAAATGCGGAGCTGTTTTTCCAGCGTCGCGGTAAACAAGAATGAAACAAGCAGAGAAAATCGACTACAAGAGCACCATTAATCTGCCTTCCACATCGTTTCCGATGAAGGCCAACCTGGCTCAGCGCGAACCCGGTATTCAGAAGCACTGGGACGCCATAGATCTGTACGCGCTGCAGCGAAAGGCCGGCGTTGGCCGACCCAAATTCATCCTGCATGACGGCCCGCCCTATGCCAACGGCGCCATCCACATCGGGCACGCGGTCAACAAGGTGTTGAAGGACGTCATCGTAAAGGCCAGAACGCTGAGCGGATTCGACGCGCCCTACGTGCCCGGATGGGATTGTCATGGCCTGCCTATCGAACATGAGGTCGAAAAGAAGACCGGGAGAGGGGCGAGCCGCAGCGACCCAAAGGAGTTCAGAAAGAAGTGCCGTGCCTATGCTACCCGCCAGATCGAGCGCCAGAAGGTGGATTTCAAACGTCTCGGTGTCATCGGCGACTGGGACGATCCGTACCTGACCATGGCGCCGCAAACCGAGGCTAATATCATCAGGGCGCTGGCGAAGATCATCGATAACGGGCATGTCTACCACGGCTTGATGCCGGTGTACTGGTGCTCCGATTGCGGCTCGGCCCTGGCCGAGGCCGAGGTCGAATATATCGACAAGGTCTCTCCTTCCGTGGACGTTCGATTCCCGGCGGTAGGAGAGGGGGCGTTTCTCGAGCGGTTCCGTGGCAGCGATCAGGGAACGGGTCCGCTGAGCGTCGTCATCTGGACCACCACGCCGTGGACCCTGCCGGCCAACCAGGCGGTCGCGCTGCACCCGGATTTGACTTACGCGCTGGTTCAGGTCCAGCGGGGGGATCGAGCGGAGCGCTTAGTCCTGGTAGAGGATCTCCTGGATGAATCGATGCGGCGATACGGCATCGAAGATTACCGTGTTCTAGCAAAGGCGCGCGGCTCGAGCCTCAAGGATTTATCGCTCAAACACCCGTTTTACAACCGGGAGGTCCCCGTGATCCTCGGCGAACACGTGACCACCGAGGCCGGCACGGGTGCGGTCCATACCGCGCCCGGACATGGCCAGGAGGACTTTATAATAGGCAAGGAATACGACCTGCCCATCGACAACCCGGTGGGACCGGACGGTGTGTTTCTGCCCTCGACGGAAATCTTCGCCGGCGAGTTCGTGTTCAAGGCCAACGACCACGTCAACGAGGTACTGCGCGAACGCGGCATGTTGGTCCATACCGAACCGTTCGAACACAGCTATCCGCACTGTTGGCGACACAAGAGCCCGATCATATTCAGGGCGACGGCGCAGTGGTTCATCAGCATGAGTCATCACGAACTGCGGGACAACGTGCTGTCTGCGATCAGGGAAACGAGCTTTCACCCGAGCTGGGGACAGGCGCGGATCGAGGGTATGGTGGCAAACCGACCCGATTGGTGCATATCCCGCCAACGCACCTGGGGAACACCCATCACCTTGTACATCGACCCGCAAACCAGTGAGCTCCACCCCGAAACGCAGGCGCTGATCGAAAAGGTTGCCCAGCGTGTCGAGAAGGACGGCATCGACGCCTGGTTCGATCTGGATGACGCGGAATTGCTCGGCAGCGATGCGGGCAGATACACGAAGGTGACGGATATCCTGGATGTGTGGTTCGACTCCGGCGCCACCCATGACACGGTGCTGATGCACCGACCCGAGCTGCAACGGCCCGCGGATCTGTACCTCGAGGGATCCGATCAACACCGCGGCTGGTTTCAGTCCAGCATCGTGACCGGCGTTGCCATTACCGGAAAGGCACCCTACCACGGCGTATTGACCCACGGCTTCACCGTCGATGCCGAGGGCAAAAAAATGTCGAAATCAAGGGGAAATGTAATCGTACCGCAAGAGGTCATCAAGACCCTCGGCGCCGATGTCCTGAGGCTGTGGGTGGCCGCCACGGACTACCGTGGGGAAATGAGCATTTCGGACGAGATCCTCAAGCGCATGGCGGATTCCTATCGGCGAATCCGCAATACGGCGCGATATCTCCTGGGTAATCTTGCGGGCTTCGACAAATCCCGCTGTTTGTCCGGGGACCAGCTGTTGGCGATGGATCGCTGGGCGATAGAGCTGGCCATGAGCCTGCAGGAAGACATCGTGGCCGCCTACCACGATTACAGCTTTCACGTCATTTATCAGAAGCTGCACCAATTTTGCGTGGTCGATATGGGCGGGTTCTACCTCGACGTGCTCAAGGACCGCCTGTACACCATGCAGCAAGACAGTATTGGCCGGCGCTCCGCGCAAACGACGCTGTATCACATTCTGCATGCGCTGGCCCGGTGGCTGGCACCCATACTGTCATTCACCGCAGAGGAAATCTGGCAGCAGACGCCGGACCATGATGCCGAATCGGTGTTCCTCGTGACCTGGTACGACGACTGGCCGGAGTTCAACGTGGGCGATCACGGATTCGATGATGCGTTCTGGGAGGACGTGCGCGTGGTTCGCCAGGAGGTGAGCCGGCAGCTCGAGGCGCTGCGTACCGCCGGGAAGATTGGCTCCGCCCTGGAAGCCGAGGTGACGGTCTATTGCAATGAGAAGTACCACGATCAGCTTCGAAAGCTAGAGGGTGAACTCCGGTTTGTCTTCATCAGCTCGGATGCAATGGTCGCCGGTTTGGAAGACCGGCCCGCAGGTCTGGAGAATTCTGAACTCGACGGGGTGTACGTCTATGTCGCTAAATCGGACTACGATAAGTGTATCCGCTGTTGGCACCGCCGCGCCGATGTCGGAAAGGATGCCAACCATCCAGAAATCTGCGTGCGATGTGTTGAGAATGTCGTAGGTGAGGGCGAGGCCCGTCGATTTGCCTGAATTCATCCATAGACAATTCCGTCTGACTGCAGACTGACCATTCCTTCTCGAAATTAGGTCAACATATTTATAACGTATTGGCCTTAACTTATTGTTTTTAAGTAGATAATGATTGGAGTACGTTGGCTCTGGTTATCCGCATTGGTGCTGATCCTCGATCAGTTGACCAAGATCTGGGCCGTCGACGCACTGCTCGGCAAAGCGCCTGTTGTGGTGATCCCCGGTTTGTTCGATTTTTCACTCGTATACAACACGGGCGCTGCGTTTGGCCTGCTGGCGGACGCCCCCGGCTGGCAAAACGCTTTTTTCATCGTCATCGCGGTGTTCGTATCGGTGTTCATCATTTGGAGCCTGTTACGGATCAAATCCGACGAAATCCAGAGCGCCATTGCTTTCGCGTTGATTCTTGGCGGTGCAGCGGGGAACGTGATAGACCGAGTTCGCCAGGGCTACGTGGTCGATTTTATACACTGGTTCTATGGGGATTGGCATTGGCCGACCTTCAACGTTGCCGATTCGGCCATTTCCGTCGGCGCGGTGTTGTTGGCGATGGACATCATCGGTTTGCAGATCTTCAGGAGTCGAACCGAAAAGTAAATGTTTCTATAAATCAACACCTTCTGAAACCTAGTTAGACTTAGAATAAGTCTAACTCTATAATGACGCTCATGGTCAGACTGTCAGATTGCACGCCCCCGGGATTAGCCGCATTCCTGCGGTCGCAAAAAGTCACGCCCACCGCTCAACGACTCAACATTGCGCAGATTCTGTTTACGCAGCATGCGCATTTCTCGGCAGAGGATGTGTTCAATGAGGTCAACAAATCCGACGCCGCCGTGTCCAAGGCAACGGTATACAATACCCTGGGTTTGTTCGTGGAGCGTGGTTTGATCAAAAAGGTATTGGTTGATCCCGTCAAGGTTTTCTACGATTCCAACGTCGCACCGCACCACCATTTTTATGACCTCGATTCGGGTAAAATCCAGGACATCGAACCTGATCAGATCTCCCTGAAGGAGGTGCCGGACCTGCCTGATGGCACGTGCCTGGACAGCGTGGAAGTAGTGGTCAGGGTTCGAAAGCAGTAGAATTACCACCCCGCCGACCCGGGCCGGAATCAGTCAAACCTCAGTGTTTCAATCCGTTGCCAGCGTAGCTCAGTTGGTAGAGCAGCCGATTCGTAATCGGCAGGTCGGAGGTTCGACTCCTCTCGCTGGCACCAGCCAGAGCTTTAGACAGTTCGCAAATTGGATCGTGGCCTGGAATTTGAATCAAGATGTTTACGATACGGGATGACACTATGGGCGCCGCGGCAAGGAGAATGATATGGGCTAGTCTGGTTTTGCTGATTGTCGAACCTGTTTATGCGCAGTCCGATAATCAAGATATCAGACGGACCATGTGGAACGCATTCGAGGCCATTAGCTACCTGTTACCGGTCTCTCTGCGAGGGCGGGAGATAGTGGAAAATGACAAGCCGCTCATCCAGGACCAGGTTGGACAGTTGCTGGAATCGAGCGACCAACTTGCCGAGCACGGGCAGTCCCGCGATCCAGAATTCGGGCTGCTTGCGTATTCATTCGAAAAGGCGGTCGAAAGAGTCCGGTCCTCATTCGACGATGAGCGTTACATGGATGCCTATTTCTCACTTTCGGATATGGCCCAGAATTGCGTGTCCTGCCATGCCCGACTGCCCGATGAGTCGGACTATCTTCTGGGGCAGAAACTGTTCGCCCGGATGGATACGGAGGCGCTGGATGCTGAAGAAATTGCTCAACTCTATGTGGCTACCCGCCAGTTCGATGACGCCCTGCGCAAGTTCGAGGAAATTATATTGTCCGCGGACTCGAACGCCGTGGATCTCGACCTCGACGGCATCTGGATCGACTACCTGCAAATCGGACTGGCCGTCAAACAGGATGTCGAACGCGTTCGTGCGACACTTGTTAAATTTATGCGCAGGGATTCCTTGCCGCTATATATACGCGGACACGTCCAGAGCTGGCTGGATTCCCTGGATAAACTGGCCGGAGACCTCAAAGCCCGACCATCTCTGAATCGCGCGCGCGCACTTTTCGACGAATCAACAGCAATGACTCTGGTCCCGGCCGGCCGGGAACGCGCGGTATTCGATATCGTCGTGTCCAGCATGCTGCGCCGGCTGCTGGAAGCGGACGAACACCTGGATCCGGTCGCAATATCCGAATCCTACTACCTGCTGGGCGTTGTTGCGCTTCGTACGCTAAGGTTGAAACCGGCGGTGCCAGAGATGGAGCTGTTGCTGGCCTCGGCAATTCATGCCGCACCCGATAGCGACTACGCGGAACGCGCCTACCTGCTGCTGGAGGAATTCAGCTATGCCGATTATCTGGATTTCAGCACCGGATTGGTGCCGAATCTGGATGAGGATATCCGGGAGTTACGGGAACTCGTGAAGTAGGTTATTTTTTATAAGTTGCCTTGTCGATATACTGCGAATTCTGCAGCGCAAGTTGATTCTCGAATTCCTTTTTCTTGCCCGTGAGGTACTGGTTACGGTCCAGTTCACGAAGCTGATTGTATTGTTCGGTCTGATCGAACCAGTAGTTCAAGCGTTCCTGGAACTGATCATCCCCTACCGGGTCTTTGTTACGGAAGAATGCGGTAATCGCAAAGTAATAACGAAGCAGGTTGCGTTCGGCAACGGCCCGCTCTCCATCGGAATATACCGGGTTGCCTTCCTCGTCCGTCGAAACCACGGTAATACCTTTTTTATCTCTCCCCACGGTTGACAGATAAAGCTTTGCAGCCCTTGCACTGATCCAGCTGTGCTTTTGTGACACCTGAAAGCGCCCGAACGTCCGGCCCTCGATGTCCATGATTTCGAGCTGGATTCGATAGTCTGAGGTCCCCAAAGGTCCTTTGTCCGCCGTGATCAGCGCTGAAAAATAGTTGTCCTGCCTGTGCGTCTGAAATTCGTACGTCATGACAAACGCATCGTCGGGGTCCTGGTAGAACTTGCGGCCAAGATAGACCGTGAGAGACTCATCACTTTTGTTGCCGGGGCTGTAAGTGCACGCCTTGACATTGAGGTGGAGGATCAGAACGGTGCACCAACTGCTGGAATTGCTGAGAGTGTCCGCAATCTCCGA
>CAMYOI010000072.1:11961-14043 GCA_947259955.1 uncultured Gammaproteobacteria bacterium | reverse complement strand
CCAATGCTCTCGAAGATGCCGCCAATAACGTAGGCCATGACCACTTGGCTCGACCAGTTGTGAATCGGAATGACAATCGGCGAGGTACTGTCTGCTGCTTTCGTGACCCCTGTTGCTGAAAGTAATAGGCACCCGGCAGTCACCGCCGCCAGGATCGTTTTAGATACTTGGTTCATCTATTTCCTCCTCTATTAGGTGTTACTATTAAGTATTTCGCTTAGCGCCGATAAATCTTGATCTGCGAGCCTCTAAAGTCAACAAAAAAGCAAACTAAATGTTAAAATTTTAGCAATTTGTTCAATTTCATTAACATTCGTTGACGGCTTTTTGCTAGTATTTTTGTTGAATTTTATGTCCACTGCCGAACAAAACTCGCTAGGCGACACAATACTTAGAGTTGGTTCTCATCAGTTTTCCTCCAGTATATTTAATCTACTTCTCAGTACTTTACCGGTTAGGCAGCAAAAGTTTAAACCCGGGGCGGCAGTAAGCTAATCACTGTCTGTTAACCTTCTTTGGTTTCCTTAGGTCTTATTGCTAAGTTATTTACGCTTAGGTTGTATTTTTTTACTTAAACACGTTGGCTGCTGCCGACAGGCTATATTACAACCCGCGTTGGCAAGGTATACACGGGCTTTAAGAATGTCAACTTTTTGGTCCTATTGGTCTATTATCGGTCTATATAGATTCTATGTATTTGGGTAGTTTTATACGCATAGTTAGGCATTTGGTACACTATTGGTATATTATTGAATTGTCGAGAATTATTAACTAAGCGGCTTTTTTAGTGAATAATAAGCGTTTACCCAAACGGCTCGATTAGACATCAACGATGCTTGACTCAGTGATCCGCCCGCGCGTTCTGGAACCCGGCCTGCGGCGTCTGCCGCCGGGTGTGGAGCGATATCGAGTCCGGGGCGGCGGCGCCTCCGTAATCACACTGAACACCGGTGACCATTTGGAAATTACCGATCCGGAAGGACGCCAACATTGCGAAGTGGTGGTTTTCGACAGGCTCGGTCGGGACGATCCCGCCATACTGTGTCCCGATGGTGCCCATCGGGCCAAAGGCGTCGCTGCTATTCTAGCCGGCGATCAGGAAGATGCACGCAAGGTGGCGGCAGCGCTTCGTGCCCGCGGGATCGATTACCGGGACGCCCGGGCGATCCGATTGTTTGAAGGCGACTCGCTGCCAGGCGAACAACGTGCTTTCGTCGCGCAAAGAAACGCGGTATGCATTGTGGCGGCCCCCGGCGGACCGATGCGCGTGGATGAACACAATCCGCCTACTGATCTGGTGGTTATGCTGCGCCGCGCGGCAGTGGACCTCAAGGAACCACCTCCGCTGCCGGATCCCTTGGCTGATCCAAAACAGGAAGCCCGCGTCGATCGCTGCACCGCTAGCGCTTACGAAGTCAAAGCCGGCGAGTTTATCCAGATCATCGATGTCGAGGGGCGAGAGTGTTCGGATTTTCAAGCCTTCACCGTGGCCGGGTTGGATCAGGGTATCGAACGTTGCCTGGATGCCACCACGACGCGGAGTCTGATGGGGGCCGCGTATCCCGGTCCGGGTCTGTATGCCAAGTTCTTCGATGCCGGCATGCAGCCGCTGGTGGAAGTGGTGCGCGATACCGTGGGTCGACACGACACCTTCAATCTGGCATGCACCGCGAAATATTACGAAGACATGGGTTATCCCGGTCATGTCAACTGCACGGACAACTTCAACGTGGCCCTCGCCCCCTATGGCGTTGCGGCTCGACGGGGCTGGGAGGCAATTAATTTTTTCTACAACACCAATCTGGACGAAAACAACCAGCTTTATCTGGACGAACCCTGGTCCAGGCCGGGCGACTACGTACTCCTCAAAGCCCTGACCGACCTGGTGTGTATATCCTCGGCTTGTCCATGTGACATCGATGCCGCTAACGGTTGGAACCCCACCGACATTCACGTTCGGATTTACCCGGCAAAGAACACCTTCTCCAAGGCCATTGCATACAGAATGACAACCGACGCTGATCCTGAATTGACCAAAGAAACCGGGTTTCATCCACGGACATCTCAACTCACCAGAAACTT
>CAMYOI010000072.1:0-11870 GCA_947259955.1 uncultured Gammaproteobacteria bacterium | reverse complement strand
GGTGGCATGATCGATGACGGTACCGTGCTGCGCCTCGGCGCTGCCAACTTTCGATGGGTTGGCGGTGACGACTATAGCGGTATCTGGCTGCGCCAGCAGGCAAAGGAAAAGGGATTCAGGGCCTGGGTAAAATCATCCACCGACCAGATGCACAATGTCGCGGTGCAGGGACCAAACAGCCGGGAAATCCTGAAACAGATCATATGGACACCGCCGTCGCAGCCAAGCTTGGAAGAAATTGGCTGGTTCCGGCTGACCATCGGCCGAATCGGTGATTTCGACGGCATTCCAGTCGTGGTTTCCAGAACAGGTTACTCCGGCGAGCTGGGCTACGAGGTCTGGTGCCACCCGAAACATGCGGTGGCTGTATGGGATGAAGTCTGGGAGGCAGGTCAATCTTACGGCATATCCCCGCTGGGGCTCGATGCGCTGGATATGCTGCGTATCGAAGCGGGCCTCATCTTTGCCGGCTATGAGTTCTGCGATCAAACAGATCCGTTTGAAGCGGGTATCGGTTTTACGGTGCCAGTCAAGACCAAGGACGAAGATTTCATGGGTCGCGATGCGTTATTGAGACGCAAGGCCAATCCGCAACGAAAGCTGGTGGGACTTGAGCTGGCGGGTGAAGAACCGGGCGCTAAAGGTGATTGCGTGCATGTCGGGCGGCAGCAGGTCGGTGAGATTACCAGTGCCACACGATCCCCCATCCTGCGCAAGAACATCGCGCTATGCCGGATGTCGATAGAGCACGCTGACGAGGGTGCCGAGGTCGAGGTGGGCAAGATGGACGGCCACCAGAAGCGTATTCCAGCTAGAGTGACCCGGTTCCCGTTTTACGATCCGGACAAGACGCGTCCGAGGATGTGAGAACCAATCAGGACAACTTATTAAGCAGCCCCTGACGCCTGTCGTCATGCTTTAGCAACGACTGTCTGGATTGATACGCCTTTTCATAAAAGGTAGATTGAAGATCACGAATCTTTCGAGCAACCTTGTTCGCATCCCAATCGCCGTTGGACTTCAGTTGTCCCCAAGACGAATATTCGGCGGCTTCGAACAGGTTGTCCTCCGCGCTGGCAAACACCACCGCCTTTCCGAGGTACGGGTGGTGAATCAGGGCGATAATCCGCATTGCGTGGACGCGCTGTTTCGCATTCTTCTGACCCCCAGAGTTTCAGCCCGCCTTTTCCACCAGCGCTTCCACCCACTTATCGCGGCGGTGCAGACGCAGTCTCTGCTGGAAGCGTATTCGGTCCACCCGCTCCTGCAGTCGCCGCAACGCATTCGAAAAATCCCGCTCGATCTCGGGGCCACTGCGCCGCGCCATCCTCATGCTCCGGGCCAGCGCATGGCCGAACAGCGTGAACAGACCGTCGTCTGCGGACGCATATAGACGATAAGCGCCGGGTTCGCCCTGGCGCGCGCAGCGTCCGGCCAGCTGCCGGTCTATTCGCGCCGATTCATGCGGTTCAACGGCGATTACGAGCAGCCCGCCCAGTCGATCCACATCCGGGCCGATCGGGATATCGGCGCCGCGTCCAGCCAGGTTGGTGGCGATTGTAATCTGCCCGCGCCGCCCCGCCTCGGCGATAATCGCGGCCTCTTCGCCGTCCTGGCGCGCGTTCAGCAGCCGGTACTGCAGACCGCACTGGTCCAGCCTGTGCGCCAGATTTTCGCTGTCTCGCACGGTGCGGGTACCGATCAGCACCGGCTGTTCGCTGTGGAAGGTTCGCACGATCTCGTTCGTAATGGCATCCCACTTTTCCTCCCCGTCGATGAAAAATCGGGGCGCCAGGGTCCTACGCCTGCAGGGTCGACGCAGCGGGATGCGGGATACGGGCAAGCCGTAGACCACCCTGAACTCTTTCTCGCACCCGGTTGCAGTACCCGTCATACCAGCGAGATGCTCGTACATACCCAGGTAGCGCTGCCGGCTGACACGCAGCAGCGAACGGCTCTCTTCGGTGATCGTTACCCGCTCTTCGGCCTCCACCGCCTGATGCAGACCATCGCTCCATGTGCGATCCTCGAAACGCCGGCCGGTGAACTCGTCGATAATCTGCACGCGGTCATCCGCGACGATGTAGTCTTCGTCTCGCCGCAGGACGCGAGCGGCGTAAAGGGCCTGTTCCACGTATCGGGCCCAGGGGCGCATCAGTCCGATACCGGCGAATGCCGTTGCACCGTGGATTGCATCACGAGCGGAATCCAGCAGGGTGAGTACGCGGTGGTCCGGGTCGCAGGCGTAGTGCACATCCGGCTCCAGCACCGCGGCCACGTCCCGCGCGCGTTCGTAGACCTGCGGAAAAGATGAGGGCTGACCGCTCGACCCGCTAAGGACGAGGGCGGTGCGGGCCTCGTCGATCATGACGCTGTCGGCCTCGTCGACGATGGCGCACGCGTGACCGCGCTGCACCCGTGGCGCGGTTGGCGTCTCACGACCCTGCAGCAGCGAGCGGAAACGCGCACCCAAACCCAATCGCGCCTTGTCGGCCAGCACCACTTGATCCCGCAGGTAGTCGAAACCGAACTCCGAACCCACGCCGTAAGTGATGTCGCAACTGTAGGCCGCACGCTTGTCGCCGGGCTGCGAGCCCGGTTTCAACAACCCGACCGAAAGTCCGAGCAGTTCGTACACCGGCCGCATGAGCTGATAGTCACGTTCCGCCAGATAGGCGTTCACCGTCATCACGTGCACGCCTTGGCGACGCAGACCATACGCGACAGCGGGCAGCGTCGCGGTCAGCGTCTTGCCCTCCCCCGTCGCCATTTCCGCGACGTGGCCGCGGCTCATCGCTATTCCGGCCAGGAGTTGAACGTCGTAGTGCGGCATGCCCAACACGCGGCGTGCGGCCTCTTTAACCAGTGCGCACACCTCGGTGATGCGGGCATCCGAGGGCCAGTCGGCCGCATCCTCGCCGGGATCAAGAGCCGCGGCCCTTTGCCGCAGCGTGCCGTCAGGCAGCGCCACCAGGTCGCTTGCTTTGCGGTTGACAGATTCGACCACACGCGCATCGCGCGCCGCTCCCCCGGTGTTGCCGTAAAACCGAAACCGCACATCACGTCGCAGCCGAATCGACACTCCTCGATGCCCTCAGCCGTTGATCCGCGCCTTAGTCAGTGAACGCACCCAGTCCCCCACCAACTCCAACCAAAGCCGGCCCAGCGACCGCGACGTGCCGGCCACCACCAGCTCACCGGTCTCTCCCGCGCGAAGACCGGCATCGGTTGGGGGAGTCAGGCTCACCAGCCCCTCAAAGCGCGGTTCGAGCAGGACATGGCGGTTCGGGCCCCGTTCCGGATCCGCCATGACCGGCAGTGACCCGCCGCCCGGCGCGGACAGCGCGGGATGACGGATTGCCGATAGCGCGCGGGGTTCCGTGCGCACCAGGCGTCCGATGAATGGCCGTGAACCTCGGCCGTTAATGTGTACGGTGACGCTTCGATCGATCCAAGCTGCGAAGTCCTCGGCCGTTTGCTGGGAAATTAGCACGCGTACATCCCGAGCCTTTCCGTGGGCGATCTGCAACAGCTCCTGTCCTTCGTGCACAAACTGACCCTCCACCCGTCCGTCGACGGGCGAAACAACCTGCCCGTCCGCCGGCGCGCGAACGAGCAGTCGGCCGGCCTTGTACCGCAGATCAGCGAGCCGTTGTTGCATGACCTCGAGTTTTCTGTGCAGCGCCTGGGCCAGTGCCAGCTTCTGCTCCCATAACAGCTTGCGCTGTTCCAACCGGAGGCGCTCCAGCTCTAGCTCGACATCGCGCATCTGGGCGGGTAGCTGGTCGTTGAGCAGGCGCAGAAGAATCTGATCTTGCTTCACCCGCTGGCCTGTCTGCACGCTGACCGAATCGATGAATCCGCTGGACTCCGCCCGCACCGGGTAGATGTGCTGGTAGTCCACGATGGCCGGTGCAGTGAGGTCGCGCGACCACGTCACATGACCGAATACGATCAGGCCCACGGAAAACATCACTGCACCCGTGACTGCGAACCGCGCCAACGAGGGCTTTTCCAGTTCGTTGCCGTGGACGAGATACCCGGCGAAGCGCACCGCCGGCACGCCCAGGATCACGACGGCGGATACGGCAGCGATCAGGATGCCGGCACCGTGCCACAGATGGGCGGCGACGATGAGCAGGGTCACTACCACGAACAGGCGCCACATCAATGACAGCACGCCGTAGGCGCCAATGAGCATGTGTTCGCGCGAAGAGCGGACAGGGAGCCGCGCGTTGATACCGAGCAGCCAACGCTTGGCGAACACCTTCAGGTAGCCTTGGCCTTCGCCATACAGGTTTGGGATACGCACCAGGTCAGAAAAGATATAGTAGCCGTCGAACTTCATCAGCGGGTTGGCGTTGAACAGGAGCGTGTTGATGCTGGCGATCAGGACCGTGTTGAACGCCAGGTGGTTGGCGACGCCAGGCTGAGTGTGTACCCATATCCACGCGGCCACGGCGGCGATGAAAAATTCCACATACATGCCCGCCGACGCGGTTAAGATGCGCTGCCAGCGGGAGCTGAAGCGCCACGACGAGGTCGCGTCCACGTAGCCGATGGGGGCAAACAGGATCAGGATAACCCCGGCCTCGTAGACTTCGCCGCCGTATTTTTTGCACATCAGGCCGTGGAAAAACTCGTGCACGACCTTCAGCAGCACCCACACGAGCAGCAACCAAAGCCAGTTGCCCAGGGCGAACACGCCGGTTGTGTCGAGAATAAACTGGTCCCAGTGGATGGATACCTGATAAGCACCCGACGCCACCACCGCCAGCCAGACCAGACAGAACGCCGGACCGAGCATCCAGCCCAGCCAAGGCAGGGCGCGGTCGAGCACCCGGTCCGGGTTGCACAGCGGGATCTTCACGAACAGTAGGTTCAAGCGGCGAAGCACGTCGCGCGCGCGACGGCGTTGAAGCCGCGACCCCAGCTGCTCCTCCCGTACGCCGCTTTCCGGAACAGCGAGCTCGGACTCCAGCAGCCAGCTGACGATCACGGCCGCCTCGCGTTCATCGAGCGCATCACCGCCGAGCGCGCGGGAGGTCACGGCCAGGACCTGCTCCACGCTGGTCCCGCCGTCAAGCATTGAGATGAAGCGGTATTCGGGCACGCCGACGCGGAAGAATTTGGAACGCAGCCGGTCCTCTATGATGTAACAGGGTGGTTCAGCGTAACCGTCGTGGCTGATCTCGATATCGTCACGCAGGCGCGGCCTCAGATGGCGCAGCTCGCGCACCCTTGTATCCAGATCGAATGTACCCCTCGGCTCCGTCAACCGCCGTAGTCTCCGCGGTAGGCACCGGGCACGAACCAGCGGGCCAGGCGCTCCCACGGCTTGTGAAAAAGCACCCAGCCCAGCGTTCGGCGGCCCGCAGCAATTTTCGCTGTTCCCTGCATGCCGGGTCTGAGCATGCGACGCGGGTTGTCGAGGTCGACCTCGGAGACGAAATAGTTGTCGCCGTGTCGAATTTCGGCCCGCGGCCGGATCGGCCCAAGCACCACATCCCACCGCCGCGCAGGTACGCCGTCGATGGAGAGACTTAGCGGCATACCAGGCGACACGAATGAGATATCTTCCGCCGGAACGGCCACCTCCGCCAGCATCTGCTGCAGCGGGGCGACTTCAAACAATACCTGACCCCGCGTGATCGGGCCGCCCGTTTTACGGTCCAGGTCGCCACTGACCACGATGCCGTCTATGGGGTTGCGAATCTCCAGGTTTCCCAGCTGATCGTTCAACAGGGATTTGCGGAGCTCCAACCGCTGCATATCCAAACGCGCAATCTGGGCGGCGTGTGTGTCGCCCTCTGCCATGCTGATGTCCCTGCGCTTGGCCGCAGCGCGGAACTCCGCGTCGACGCCGGCTACCTGCAGTCGAATTTCGCGGCCGTCCAGACGAGCTAGGACGTCGTCGCGTGACACCAGGTGACCCGCGCGAACCTCGCTGCCTACCAGGATACCGTCGAACGGGGCCGCGACCACCCTGGATACAGTCGGTTCCAACACCACCCGCGCGGAGACGCGATGCGTCACCGGCACAAACAGCGCGGACAGCAGCAGGGCAGCGGCCAACAGAGCCAATAACGGGCGGTAAGTGCTGCCTTTCGAAGCGCCGCGGCGGCGGGTCCCACGCAGCCATTTGTTCGAGCGGCGCCGATCGAGCAACTCGACCAGAGCGCCGATGGGAATCGCGCTGGCCTGCAACAAACGGACGGCGCGGGGCACGTCGGCGGGCAGAGTCGACCACCAGCAAACCAGACCCCCCACGGTGACGCCAGCATGTGTGGCCAGTGGCACCGACAGGACTAGACCGCTGTTTGTTGCCGCTTGCAGCGCCTGGTGCCCCGGGGCGCGGGACGGCTGCTCGGCGGCGCAATGGGGCCAGCGCATGGGTTCACCCAACGCCAGGGTCTCGGCAAGGGCCTGTTCGATCGCCCTGGCCAGGGTGGAGCGCTTGTCGAAACTCGACAGGCCGGATACCACGTGCACCCGTTTGACGCGACCCTCCGGATCCGCCGAGGCGAGAGCCGCCCGGTCGCAACCGAGCAACTCCTGCATGCCGTTGACCAGAGCCGAACGCGCCTGCTCCAGATCGGCGATATCAGAGATGCAGGCAACCAACTCGATAAGCCGCGCCGATTGAGTGGCCTCCCAGCCCGCTTCCCGCCCGCGGCTCAGGGCGTCACGCAGATTGGCGAATCCGGCGATGAGCTGCACGAAGGAAAGAAAAGGCTCGATCGCCCGATTTCCCGGCACGAGGACCAGGCCGAGCACCTCAAGCTGGCCCGCCGCCGGGCTCACCGGCGTCAACACTGCGGTGTACGCGGGGTGGTCTTTCAACGGCGCGCTTATGGCGACACCTTGCGCCGCTACCTCGCGGGCTGCGTCCGCGAGGTCCTCGACGACCCGCTCCGCCCGCTCCGTCATAGCGTGCGAAAACAGCCTGGGCCCGAGCGACAGCGCCCCATCGACATCACGCACAAAATAGATCCCCGCGACCGCGTTGCTGACCGCGGCCGCATGCTGGAGCAGGGCGAGCAGAAACACCTCACGCGACCCGCCTTCCTCGGCCAGACGCAACAGGTTTGCATACAGCGTGCGCAGGTCGAACCGTGGCAGATCGACCCTTTCCAGGACGGGCGCAGAACCCTCCACGCGCCGTTTGTCCTGAGCTGCCGAAATGGAATGCACGCGCCCCGTCACCGCGACCCCAGTACGTAGTCTTGGATCTGGACTGCCGCCCTTTGCCCGCTTCGGATTCGGTTGCTTTCATTGTCGAGAACGAACCAAACGACAACGGTCCCGCTCTTCGGATCGGCCACGGGAGCGATGTATTCAACGTGAGCGGTGACCTCCAGGCCACTCTCAGGGAGTTTGACGGGAACCGCGGAGCCGACGGAGACAAGGTCGACCGTGGACGTGACCACGTGGGCGACGATACGCAGCTTGTCGAGGCGGGAGATCCTCAACACCCTGGGCGCGGCCATGGTCACCAGTTCCCCCGGATCCTTGTATACTTCGGTCACGATGCCGTCGATCCGACTGCGCAGCGTACGATGCTCTATCTGCGCCTGGATGCGCGCGTATTCGAGTTCTGAGATGTGCTTCCGCTCCCGCGCGGATTTGAGTTGAGCCGACGCGATCTCGTAATCTGCACGCGCCGCCTCGACTTCCTCCGCACGCGCACTGCCCGAGGCCTGCAACGCCTCGAGGCGCTCGACGAGCGCTTTTTTACGCTTCCAGTCCGCGCGCGCAGCGTCGGTGCCCCCCGTGCTGGCTTTGCGCGCCTCAGCAACGGCGAGCGCCGCTTTGAGGAGACGATTATCCAGCAAGGCCAGTACCTGGCCGGCTTGTACCTTCTGGCCTTCTTTCACGTCGAGCACATCGACCACACCCGGTTCGGGCGCCGCAATCTCGATTTCCTGATAGGGTTCGACAAATCCCTCCAGCGTCTGCGCGGCACTCACGGCGGACAACACCAGCGCGCCGACACAGGCCATCATTGCGGTCACCGCTTGACGGGCCTGCTCAGCGCGTGAGTAACGGCCTGTCCCGCTCATCTGGAATCGGTGAGCTGTTCGAGGCGATAAACCGGCAATCCATATTCGTCCTGGTACCGCATTGGCTGGATGTCCTGCGCCGTGAGCAACGTACCCGTGGCCCGTTCCATGTTGACCAACGCGATGTTGTAAATGGTTCGGCTCTGCAGGAACGCGTACTCGGACTCGGTTAGCCTTTGCACGGCGCCAATCAGGCGCTCGAGATAATGCACGCCGCCGCTGGTAACTTCGACGCCCTCGCGTTCCTCGAGCGTCTTGACTTCGATCTCAGTGGCCTGCATGGCCGAATACTTGGCGCCCATTTCACGGTGAGCGGTCTTGATCTCCCGCGTGGATACTTCCAGCTCCAGTCGAATCGTTTCCAGAGTTGCCCGCAGCTGCTCGTTGAGCTGGCGCACCTCCGCCTGCCGCCGCGTATTCCTGGCCCGGGCCTTGCGGTTGCGGAACGGGTACTCGAACACCAGGCCCACCAACCAGCTGCCGTCGCCTTCGTCGTACTGCCGTCGATGAGCAAGGCTGACGTCACTTTCACCGGCCAATCCGTCACGGTAATATTGCACCACAAGATTCAATGTCGGCAGCAGCTCGCGCTTGGTCATGTAGGCACGAATTGCGGCCGCCTTGATTTGCTTGAAGGCCTGCGCGACCTCCGGGCGATGCTCCAGGGCCAGCGCCATAGCCATTTCCGTCGACATGCCGTTCCCATCGGTGACGGGCCCACGGCGCGGAATCAGTTCAAACCGTTCGCTGAGGCGCAGTTCAGGGTCGTTGACCAGAGACAGTATCTTTGACTCCGCGTTGCGAACCGCCGTCTCCGACCGCGTCATATCCGAGCGCCAGGATTCCAGTTTCGCACGGGCGCGACTGATCTGAGCCGGACCTACGTCGTGGCCGAGCCGGCCCTCCATCTCCTGCACCACCGACGCGCCGCGCTCGAGCAAAGCACGCCTCTGCAGCAATGCCGACCGCTCCTCGTACAACCCCCAATAAGCGCGGGTGACGTTCATCAGGTGCGACTCCACCTGACGCGTGAATTCATCCAGCGCCACGCTGCCATCGATGCGCGCGATATCGATTAGGCTTCGGTTGTAGCGGACGCCGAATCCGTTGAGCAACGGCTGTGAAACAGTCAATGCCAGGCGTGTGTTGGCCTGGTCTTTCGGATCGAGGAACTCTGAATTATTATTCAGTACACCCCAGCGCTGTGAAAGATCGATTTCCGTTCCGGTGATGAATCTTTTTCGAAGTCCGAGTCGATTCAGCCATTCATCCTCGAGAAAACGCTCGGGCCCGCCGGTCTTGAGCGTGTTTCCCACGGGTTCATCCAAGTCGGTAAACTTGCCGTCCAGATACAGATGAACGTCAAACCGGCCTGTGGCTTCGAGTTCCGCGGTCTCGCGAATCACCGGTACGTCTGCGAATACCCGGATCTGCGCGGAATGCTCGATGGCGCGCAGGATCAGCGACTCGGGGTCCTCGTAGATCGGGTTGGACGTCTCGTTGAACGGCTGCTCTACGGCGGGTTCCCACCACGGTCGAAACCCGGCGGGCCCCTCGGCCGGCTCCTGGGTGAGATCCCAGTAAGGCGGATCGTCGGCGCCGATTTCAACGGCTTGCATCTTAAACGAGTCGCGCAGCTGCCTGGCAGTGGCCAGTTCCTTGTCGTCGATCCAGTCGTCGGTGCCGAAGTCGAGACCCATCGGTGGCGGCTCAGCGAGATCAGCCTCCTGCGACGAGGCTGCGCCGGCCGTGCAAAGCGCGCCAATCAGGATCAATCGGACGGGTACGGAGTACGTTTTGATAATTGCCATTTTCTCAGTTTCCAATCAGCAGAATTCTTTTTAGCTACAGACTCTCAGTGTTGGTCGTCGCCAGGAAGGAGGGCGGAACATTCCAGTTGTCCAATTCCCTGCCCAACGGATTGAACAGTTCGTCGGTCTGATCATTGAGGCTCGCGTCGGCTTTCTCCGCTATGACGCCATCCACGCTCAGCGTCTTGTATACGAAATGCCTGGCGTCCTGCACCGGCGTGTAGTAGGTGTTGGTGTTGAAGGCGCCGATGGTACCCTGGGTGTATTCCGCCAGCGTTATCTGGACCTCGACCCGGTACGGCTGGTCCTTGAGCACGACGCTGGGAAAAGAGACCAGCCAATTGCCGCCGGCATCGGCCACGACGCTGGTGTCGCCGACCAGGGCGCCGGTGGCGTCGAAGATCAACATGCGCACGTTCGCACCCTGGGCGGTGATCCCGGTCGCCATGTAGGATATATCCGGCTTGGGCAGGACGCGCTGGATGTCTTCACGCAGGCGGAGCAGCAGCTCGTCGATCTCGCCCCGACGCAGATCCATCACGTCGTAGCGAAAGCTAGCCAGGATATCGTCCGGAGACCGACCGCCGCTGCCGTCGTCTACGTCGCCGAACGGCGGCGCTGCTGAAGGTAATCCCGGCGGTCTTCGCGGCTCTACGAATTCCCGGATGGTGTCGGTGGCCTGGGCGCCCGAGTGGTCGCGCTGATGCTCGCTGTCGCCCGGCACCGTGTCGCCTGCGGTAACAAACGCCGTGTTTTCGGCGTCCGAGAAGCCATTCTTGACCTTGACGGTGTAGCGGAAGTCGACCGAGTCCCCCGGCATGATCGGGCCGTCGCCGCTGTAGATCACGGTGTTGCCGGCAACGGCAAAGGTGTAGCCGGAGGGCGTGCTAACGGGTGCGATGCTCGCGATGTCGAACTTGGCGGTATTCAGCGGATCTTGCACCTCCAGGTCGTAGCCCGGACCGTTCCCCGGGTTGTTTAAGGTCACCGACACCGTGACCGTCGAACCGCCCCGCACCACCTCGACCTCGTTGGTACCGGAGGCGTCGAAAAATCTTTTCTCGATCAGCAGTTCGGGATCTACGACCTCGACGACCTGGGCATTTGAAATAACTGGATCGAAGCTGTCACCCGGGACGTCGAGCGTCGACGTATTCGTCAGTTCGCTGCCGGATTGATTCGCCGGCCCGTCCAGCACGACCACCTGAACTTCAAGAATGAACTGGCGGTCTAGCACGCCCTGTTGTCCAATCGGCACGATCCGGCCGAAATCCACCTGGATGTCGTTACCGTCACCGCTGGCCGCGTTGACGTCGCCGAGCGGGATAAAGTCCCCATTGCTCAAAGTGCCGCCCGAGGCGGCTTCGAACGAGCCGTCAAAGCTCACGTCGCCCAGCGGCGAAGCCACGCTAAGCGCCGTGTTGTCCAGGATCAGTCGGGCCGTGCCATCGACGTACTGCATGCCGTCCGGCAATAGGTCCACGAACTGCAGACCCGGCGACGTGCCTTCCGGCAGGGTCACGAGAAAATGAAAGGTAGCGATCTCTCCGATGTTCAGATCCGGTGACCCGTCAAACGGCATGTCCGGTGTGTCCGGGTTGTCGCTAACGACGAACGCCTTGGCGATCTGCAGGTTGGGCACGACTAGGTCGTCCGAATCTTCGTCGGTGTAGAGCCGGTCAAAAGTGGGGTTGCCGTTGTTGGGGTGGCCGCCGGGCAGCGAATCGCCGGCGACCGTAGCGCTGTTGCTCACCGAGTCGTTTGGATTCACCGATTGGCCGACCACGACCGAGAACGCCAGATCGACGACGTCTCCGGGTTGCAGCACGCCACCCGAGAAGCTTACCTCGTCCGCGGACAGGGAAAACGAAAACCCGTTGGCCGTAGATCCCACCACGGCCGCGGTCGACGCGTCGAAGAACGGATCCAGCGTATCTGTGATTTCGGCGTCATTCAAAGGTCCGGTTCCGGTGTTGCTCACCCGGAACCGAACCGT
>CAMYOI010000071.1:8137-30785 GCA_947259955.1 uncultured Gammaproteobacteria bacterium | reverse complement strand
TGGCCCGTTCAGTGCTTTTGGCTTACGTTTGGGGAACCAATCACGTATTGCTTGGTGGTAACACACGATATTACCTCAATCCCTACACCCTGAAGCTGGAGCCAATCACTTCCGATCAGTCGTGGCCAAAGGCCGTCGAAAAATTCGGCTTGACATATCCTTACCCAATGCCATATCGGCGTTTTTTGGAAACCGACGCATTTAGAGAGCTCTATCGGGACACATTACGAACCGTGTCGGAGGTGGAGCCTCAGCTCAATCAGTTCTTCTGGGACTACTTCAGCATTTTTCCGAATTCTTTTTTCGGCATAGACGTTCCCAAACAGATGAACATCCTTGAGACGGTAACTTGGGTTGGTATAGGGATTCGTACTGGTTCGTACGTACCGCCAGAAATGATCCAGGCCTAGATCAAATACCAAAGAGTCCTTGCGCTGCTGTTTCTCCAGTAATTCTCCCGAAACTCTCTCCTCGACGTTCCATACACCCCAGTATTCTCCATTTAATGATAGTTTTGCATATTTGTGACGTACAGCGATTCCACCTGCGGCGCGAGCGAAATCCTCAAATGCAGGTTCGTAGGGATGCTGGCGGGAAGCCGGTTTGTGCAGTGAAAAACCGCTGAATCCCATGATTGTCCGGCCTTTCCGTACGGACACCTTCAAACTCATCCGTCCGGGCTCCGACCAGTGGTCTTTCAGCTCCCCTTTTAGCCTGATCTTCACTGGATAAGACTCTCCCTGATACAGGATATCCCCCCTGACTTCTCTGGGATCGATCAGACGATCATTGGTAATAGCGGTTTGCTGATCCTCAATTAAAATCTGCATGTCCGTAAAGCCGACATGCAGATCAAGAGTCTCCAGATCATTGTCAGAAAAACTCTTTACAAGCTTATGGACGAGACCCCGGGAGAACACTTTTGTGCATGCAATTGAGCACTGGAACTGAACCTGATCCCGCGAGGAAAAGCCAAACACAGAAGGTGGAAATTGGTGGAAAAAATCATCCGCAATCTCTTCCCGGGAAAAATACAGGATCGTGACGACTACGGCCAGCGCGGCGCCAACATATACCGCGTCCCAACCCCCGCGTTTAAATAAAATCATTCAGCAGATCTATCATTCAATGTAAACCGCTCACGCGTTCTGCGACTCATAAAATGACACCGTGACCCCGCTAAATACTTCTTCCAGTTTGTTATATAGCTGATCCAGTTCCGCATGTGACTTAGGGGTAACGGCCAGCACCGCACTATTTTTCTGTTCTCCTCGTTCGAGCCTCAGAAGTTTAATGCTGGATACGTGAGGAGAAACAACATCGACCAACTCATGCACATTGGTCGCCTCGGCATTCCAACCGAGGACCATATTGTATTCAAGCAGTTCATTTTGTTTACGGTTGGATAAAAAGAAATATACAAATAACATGATCAGCGTGACGATAACCGTAGTTATCATGGTTTGTCCTGCGCCGTATCCCAACCCCAGGCTAATTGCGATAAAGAGATAGATAAGCTCTTCAGGCTCTTTTATCGGGGTGCGAAATCGTACGATAGACAAAGCCCCGACCAGTACCAATGAGAGCGCAAGAGATGACTTCACAATAGTGATAACCAGGAAAACTACAGCCGCCAGTATTGGTAGCACCGCCCCAATGTGGGTTTTCCCAGTAAGAGAATAAGACCATCGCATATAGAACACTCGCAATACCAATCCCATTCCAACGCACAGTACGAAGTTAAACAGGGCAGAAAATAGTCCTATATTTGCTACAGGCTGGTTCAGCAATTCAGCAAATTGATTCATAAGCAGCTCAAATACCCGATTCTATGTACGCTGTTAATCTTTCATTCTAGATCAACTGCCTGAATCTATCCGAATCAATGTAGTCGACTGAAACCGTATTGGATGACCATAAATGTGGCAGATTGCGGTGATTTGCCCGAGAAACGGGTCGATCATTGATCCATTCTCCATCCATCATTCAAATCGAATGTGATATCCGTTATCCAGTGTGGTCCAAACGACAAACCAGGACCCTATGCGAGTGCTACTATGCCGGATTTACCTAAGTATTCTTCTATACAATTGAGTAAACCGCCGTGCCACAACAGGCCAGTCGTATTCCCGCTCAATCTTTTCACGGGCCCTGTCAGCGAGTGATGCAGAACGCCCTGAAACAACAAGCTCCTCTATAGCATTTGACAGAGCCATGCTGCTTTCTGGCTCGCATAGTATTCCCGTTGAACCATCATCGATCACCCCGCTTATTCCGCCGACACGACTCGCGACTACCGCGACACCTGCTGCCATCGCTTCAATAATGACCACGCCCTGTCCCTCCGTATCCCCGCTTTGGTCCACTACCGACGGGGCTACGAACAGATCAGCAGCGGCGTAGTAATCCGGCAAACTTTTATTTGGCACCGCTCCAAAAAATCTGACGTGGGCTTCAATCTCTAAACATGCTGCGAGCTCTTTCAGTCTCGTGGAACATTCCCCGTCGCCCACAATCCACAACTGCAGTTCAATCGATCGTTGATTTATCAAATGTGCAGCGGCCTCTATTAGGTGCCGGACTCCCTTTTTCTCGACGAGACGCCCAACAAACAAAATCAATAGGACTTCACTATCCAATTCGCCCCTCAATTTCGTACGGTTTCCAGAGGCGAACAGCGATGCATCGACCCCCATCGGAATAACGCTGAGCTTCTGACTGTTCAGCTGATCCGTGCCGAATGCCGCAGCTGCCGTGCCCTCAGTATTGGCTGTCCACGCATCGCTATTACGCATAGTCAGGGTTTTCAATAAACGCGCCAGCTTGCCCTTCATGCCGAAAGCGTCCCCCCCGTGGGCGGTGACCACCACCGGCACATTTGTGAATTTGGATGAAAGTGCAGCGACCAACCCAACGGGTATAAGCCAATGTGCGTGAATGATATCGGGCCGGTGCACCCGGCTGAGTTTCAACACGGAAAAGAACATTGAAACGATAAAGAAAGGTATTTGTACAACTGTCCACGGATGATTCCGTATATTGGGAAGAATCCCCGAACCGTAAGCCAGCATGTTTCGGCATTTCGGAAAATAGCGAAAATAATGGACCTTTACTCCTTTGTCATTGACGTCAAACCGCACACGCGCGTCGCTCGGAGCAAGGATATGTACTTGAAAACCCGCATCGTCGACCCGTTGAGCCAGATACCTTAGAAATATGGACGCCGAGTCACCGTCGTACCGGGGATAGCTCGACGCGACCATTAGGATGATAGGCCTCTCAGGCTTGGTCAGCACGCTATTATGGCGGATCGCTTTGCTTCCGCGACTGTAACCGCGATAGCCCGTAGTGGAGCGCCGTTATCTGCTCGGAAATCAACCCAATCAGAAAGATCAATACGGATGTCACGAACAATACACCGGCCATGTTGGAAAATTGACCGGTCTGGACATAGAAATACAGATATCTTCCCAACCCCAACGAAAAGAACAGAAGTCCTAACGGCAGAAACAAACGCATCGGAGAGAACAAGGTCGTAATCCGCATCACGATCACCAGGAACCGCATGCCGTCGCGAACAAGATTGATCTTGCTTTTACCAACTCTTTTCCTCGCCTTGATCGGAACATAAGCCACGGGATGACCAGATCGCAAAAACGCCATCGTCGAAGTAGTTGGGTAGGAGAAGCCGTTTGGAAGCAGGTATAAGAACTCCGAAAACGCTCCCCTGCGCACGGCTCTGAATCCGGATGTTAGATCAAGAATCCGATGCCCGGTCATGACCGATGCAAATAGGTTGAGGAGTTTGTTACCCAATCCCCGGAACAAACTAGCGTGGGTGTCAGCACTGCGAGCCCCGATAACCAGGTCATAACCCTCTTCTACCTTGTCAACTAGCCGATGAATGTCGCGATCGTCATGCTGTCCATCGGCATCCATGAAAACTATGGTTTCCCGGGTCGCGTGCCGGGCGCCGGTCTTTATCGCGGCGCCATTACCCATATTGTAGAGATGCCGGATTACCCGTGCACCCGCCCGTTCCGCCATGGCGGCAGTATCGTCCTTGGAATTGTCGTCGACCACGATGATCTCTGTCTCGGGGTATTCGGCCCGCAGTCGTTGCACTATTTTCCCGATGATTTCCTCTTCATTGTAGGCCGGTAATACAATGCTCAAATTGGATTGCCGCTGCCCAAAATTTTTCTCACCCAGCATGGCTTTTTCGTCCATTTTTTGCCAAAAAATGTTAATTTTTTTAAAATGTTAACTATTCACTGGAATGCTCTGGATAATGCATGCGAAGTTCCAGGGATTCTTTGCTATAGTTTAATAGGTTACTCGAAAAATTCCTTATAAATGGCAACTCCGATTAACAAAATTCCTCTCGGCGGCCTGGCGCTGCGTCTGGTTCAGCAAGGCGTGGTGGACGAACAGAAAGCCGAAAAATTGCAGGAGAGCGCCGCCAAGCACAAAAATTCTTTTTTTACCGAAGCGCTCGAGAATAAGGATGTCGATAATAATCAGTTAGCGCAACACGCTTCAGAGGAGTTTGGCGTTCCTTTATTTGACATAGGCTCGATCGATGTAGAGTTGGCCCCGATCAATCTTATTAAAGAATCGCTAATCGAGAAACACAAAATTCTTCCCATATACAAGCGTGGCGCAAAGATCTTCATCGCCATATCCGACCCTACCGATACACACGCACTCGATCAAGTCAAGTTTCATACCGGGCTCGGTGTGGAATCTGTGCTCGTCGATTTCCGGAAACTCGAATCCGCCATAGACCGCGCACTTGAAGCAAATGACGAAACATTCGAGGGAATGGCGGACGACGAAGGCCTGGAAGACATCGACATTTCCGCCGAAGAGTCGCAGGACAACAGAGATACATCAGACATCGAGCAGATCGACACACCTATCGTTCGATTCGTCAATAAGATCCTGCTCGATGCAATAAAGAGGGCAGCGTCCGATATTCATCTGGAACCGTACGAGCGTAAGTTCCGCGTGCGGTACCGGATAGATGGTGTACTGCACGAGATTACCTCTCCTCCGATCAATCTGGCCGGGCGGATCGTTGCGCGTGTCAAGATCCTTTCCCGGCTCGATATAGCGGAGCGCCGTGCGCCCCAGGACGGTCGGATGAAGCTGCGGTTGTCAAAGAACAAATCCATTGACTTTCGTGTCAGTACATTGCCGACCCTGTACGGGGAGAAGTGCGTAATCAGGATTCTGGATTCGAATGCCGAAACGTTTGGAATTGAGGTATTGGGATTCGAGGAAGCCCAAAGACAGTGCTATCTCGATGCCGTGCAGCGCCCATACGGTATGATCCTGGTGACCGGCCCCACCGGTAGCGGTAAAACGGTGACGCTTTATACGGCACTCGGTATGTTGAACGTACCCGAGCGCAATATATCGACGGTCGAAGATCCCGTCGAAATCAACATGGTCGGCATCAACCAGGTGACCATCAACGAGAAAGCGAACCTGACGTTCGCGGCGTCACTCAGAGCATTCCTGAGGCAGGACCCCGATGTCATCATGGTGGGTGAGATTCGAGACCTCGAGACTGCGGACATCGCGATCAAGGCGTCCCAGACGGGCCACCTCGTCTTATCGACCCTTCATACCAACGATGCGCCCTCGTCGCTGACCCGCCTGTTGAACATGGGTGTTGCCCCCTTTAACGTCGCCTCGACGGTTCACCTGATCATGGCCCAGCGTCTGATAAGGAACCTGTGCCTGAATTGCAAAAAAGAGATAAAGATTCCGGAACAGGCATTGATCAACGCGGGCTTTGACGAAGACGAGCTGGACGATCTGGAGTTGTTCGCACCGGTGGGATGCGATGCCTGCACCCAGGGATACAAGGGCCGGACGGGGATCTTTCAGGTGATGCCCGTCACCCAGGACATGGGCGGCCTGATCATGCGCGGGTGTACTGAAATCGATATCGCCGAACTCGCCCACGATGAGGGCGTAGCCGATCTTCGAAGATCAGGCCTGAACAAGGCCAAATCCGGCATTACCAGCCTTGAAGAAATCGAAAGAGTGACTAACCTCTAACATATGGCGACAGCAGCGACAAAATCAGCATCCACGAAGCGCCGAAAGCGCAGGCTGCAACAGTTCGTCTGGGAAGGCAAGGATACCCGGGGGAAAACGGTAAAAGGTGACCACGAGGCGCCGAACGCCGAATTCGTCAAGGCGACGTTGCGTCGACAGGGCATTCGGCCGACAAGGATCCGCAAGAAATCCAAGCCGCTTTTTACGATCAAGCGCCCGATCAAGTCCAAGGATATAACGTTCGCGACGCGTCAGATGGCCACCATGATCGGCGCGGGAATACCGGTCGCGCAGTCCATCGACTCCCTGGCTCGCGGTCACGAAAACCCCAGTATGCAGGAGTTGTTGACCTCCGTCAGGCAGGATGTCGAATCGGGCACCAGTTTGAGCGACGCGCTAAGCCGATTCCCCGTACATTTTGACCGGCTGTACACCGCACTTGTCGCCGCCGGTGAGCAGTCGGGAACGCTGGACATCCTGCTGGACAAGATTGCCATCTACAAGGAAAAGATGGAGGCGATAAAGAGCAAGATTCGAGCCGCATTGTTGTATCCTTCAGCGGTGCTTACCGTTGCCATTGTGGTGGTCGCGATCCTGCTCCTATTCGTTATCCCGGCGTTCGAAAATCTGTTTCAGAATTTCGGTTCGGACCTGCCGACGCTGACTCGATGGATCGTAGACCTTTCTCACTGGTTTCAGGCCAATTGGTGGTTTTTCTTTCTGATCCTGATAGGTTCGATCGTCGGCAGTGTTTTCTTCTATAGACGGTCCGAGAAGGCGCAGTTCTTCTTTGACCGCGTAGTACTCAAGCTGCCGATATTTGGCGTCGTGATCAAGAAGGCGATTATCGCCCGCTTTTCCCGCACGCTTTCAACCATGTTCGGCGCCGGGGTGCCTCTGGTCGATGCCCTGGAAACTGTCGCCCTCGCGACCGGAAACCGTGTCTATCACAACGGTGTGATGGAAGTTAGAAGCGAGGTGAGTACGGGGCGCTCTCTCGAAGTCTCCATGGCGGACAGCAAGCTGTTTCCAGCCATGGTACTGCAGATGGTAGGAAGCGGCGAAGAAGCCGGAGAACTCGAACTGATGCTGATGAAGGTCGCCGAGTTTTTCGAGCGCGAGGTCGACGACGCGGTCGCGGCGCTCGCCAGCCTGATCGAACCGGTAATGATCGTGATGCTGGGCGTCATTGTCGGCACCATTGTCATCGCGATGTATCTGCCGATCTTCAAATTGGCCGCCGTGTTCTAAACGATCCGATCAATACAATCGCCGTGCCCGCCACCCCTTGTCCCGGGCTACCGACCCACGGTCTCCGGCAGCCAGGCAGCGGAACTGATGACCATCCATCGGCTTTTATTCATTCATGTTTTACCCATTCCTGCCAGATTCGAGTTTTGGGCATTTCCACACCAAACTTGTACCCATTTCAAGCATAACCGGTTGTGGCGATAGTCGAAATTCTTAGCGGTAACCCCCTGTTTTATTATTGCTGTGCCGGGTTTCTTGGCCTGATGTTTGGCAGTTTTTTCAATGTGATCATCTACCGCCTTCCCAGAATGATGAAGGCTGGCTGGACCCAACAGTGCAAAGAACTGCTCGAACTCGAGGTTAGCCGGCAACCGCCCGAGTTCTCACTGGTAAAACCCCGGTCACGGTGTCCGCACTGCGAAACGCCGGTCGGTGCCATGGATAACATACCGATCCTGAGTTATTTGATACTGCGTGGACGTTGCAGACATTGCGATGCGTGTATTTCCTGGCGATACCCCTTCGTCGAGGCGCTGACAGCCACCGTGTTCGTCACCATCGCCTGGTCATATGGCTTTACATACCAGGCACTGGCGGGTCTCATTCTGACCGGCCTACTGGTTCCAATGATCTTCATCGATATAGATGAACAGATACTGCCCGACTCCATTACTCTGGTCGGCATCTGGACAGGTTTGTTGTTCAACGCCTTCGGCGTGTTGACCGACCTTCAGTCGGCCGTTTTTGGCGCGATCGCGGGCTATCTGTCTCTTTGGAGTGTCTATTGGGTCTTCAAGCTGCTGACCGGGAAAGAAGGCATGGGTTATGGTGATTTCAAGCTTTTGGCCATGCTGGGCGCCTGGCTTGGATGGCAGATGTTGCCATTGATTATATTGTTGTCCGCGTCCGTAGGCGCTGTATGCGGCATCATCATCCTAGCCCTTGGCGACAAGGCGCGTGATACACCGATCCCGTTTGGGCCCTATCTGTGCATGGCAGGCTGGGTCGCGCTGCTGGCAGGAAACGAGATCGTGTCCGCCTATCTGCAGTTTTCGGGGCTATCCTGATGCTGAAGATCGGGCTGACCGGCGGGATTGGCGCCGGTAAGACCACAGTCTCCAATCTATTCCTTAAACTGGGTGTGCCCGTTATCGATACCGATGTCATCGCCCGAGAATTGGTAACACCTGGATCTGCGGCACTGAATGAAATCGCGGAAGCGTTTGGCAAAAAGGTGCTGACCCGGGGTGGAGCGCTTGACCGCAAACGCCTCGGCCAGCTGGTGTTTTCGAACGACGCGGCAAGAGAAAAACTGGAGGCTATCCTACACCCCAGAATTCGCAAGGCAGCTTTGCACCGCATCAAAGCGTTGAAGGCGTCATACTGTATTTTAGTGGTACCGCTCCTGATCGAGACCGACTTCATCAGGCTCGTAGACAAAGTGTTGGTAGTCGATGCATCAGACCACAATAGGATCAAGCGGATCAAGGCGCGAAGTGGACTGTCGGAGGCCGAAGCACGCAATATTCTTGACGCACAAACAAGCCGCAGTGAACGACTATCGGTTGCAGACTATGTGATCGAAAATGACGGGACGGCGGCAGAATTGCAAGCCAAAGTCAATGAACTTCACCGGCTAATCACGTCTGCATGCAAAAATGGAACTGGGGATGAAAAAAAATAGATTTACGAACATCCTGTCTATAAGGGACTGGGATTGACGGATTGACAGCTTATTCTCTCCTAAACATGGGAGAATGAAGACGTCTCTTCCTAAATACAACCCATCATTGCAAGCCCCTGGGCTCCGTTGTCACGCGCACGTTTCAGATCGTCGAATTGCATGCCTGCCAGAACATAGACAGGGATTCTTGCGAAATCGCATAGAGTCGAAACCTGCTCCCAGTACCTTGTCTTTGCGCCCACCGGAGGCGCGGTGTTCGACACGGCCTTCAAGATCACGAAATCTGCGCCGAGTCGCTCCGCTGCGGCCAATTCTTTTTTATTATGACAAGATGCACCTATCCAGAATGCGCCAGGGCCAGGCCGGACGGGGTGCTTGTCGAGTTTATCGAATCCAAGCTGTACGCCGTCGAAACCGAGTTCGTGAGCTATTTCAGGGTCCGCGTTTGCGAGTACCGGGGCCTTGTACCTGTGGCATAGATCGATGATGTGCTCTGCAAATTTTCCGAAATCGGCCGAGTTCGAAGCTTGCTCCCTGACCTGCACAATGCATTTTCTAATCATTAGCAGGCGTTCGAGGCGTCGCAATGTGTTCACTTGGCCGTAGCGCGAACTGTCCGTGATGATATAGCAGTCAGGTAGAAGGACGGCGTTGATTATCGGCCCGTTGGCTTCCAGAAAATTCACTTCGCGCAGCGCACCCGGTTGCAGCCAACGGATTGACTGCCCTTCGGCCCCCTTGGGAATACCCCTGTACTTGCTCACCGTGCGCACATTTAATTGGACCCTCGCGTGCGGATAGTCATGGGTGATCGATATCAGAGGGTTACTTTCCAGGACTTCTATATTCAGTTCTTCTCTTAATTCGCGCGCAAGCGCGTCATGCAGCGTCTCGCCGGGGTCTATCTTACCGCCCGGAAACTCCCATTGACCGGCGAATTGGCTGGGTTGGCTTCTTTGATTGATTAGAACGTCGCCATTGGGGCTGGAGATTACACCCGCGACGACTTCGAGGGGGGTGGTTGGATTCATGGAGATAAATTCTATTGGCTTTTTAACCTCATTCCAGCCTTCCGCCTCGGCATGGGGAGAGAGCGTGTAACTTGGCTCAACTTCTGTATTCGGCGTTAATGCGTACGTAGTCGTAGGACAGGTCGCTGGTCCAGACGGTGAAAGCGCCTGACGCTGATCCCAGATCGATTTCGATGCGGATCTCCGGAGGATCCATGGCCCTTTGTCCGGCCTCTTCGGTATAGGTCGGACTCGGTTCGCCGTTTTCTAGTATCCGGGTTCCATTGATGGTCAGGCCAACCCGGTCTGTGTTCAAATCTTCCACCTGTGCCCTGCCGACGGCGGCGAGAATTCGTCCCCAATTGGGGTCGCTGGCATAGAGAGCGGTTTTTACCAGGGGGGAATGTGCAACAGTAAAGGCCACTTCCCGCGCGTCCTGGTCATCGACGGCGCCGGTGACTTCGATGGTAACGAATTTCGTAGCACCCTCCCCGTCCCGGATCATGCTCTGCGCAAGACCGGCCAGCACGTCATCCAGGACCTTTGAGAACGCGCCAAATTCGGGATCAGACAGGGCTTCTATAGCAGGCATATCGGCTTTGCCGGTGGCCATCAACACGCAGGCGTCGTTGGTCGAGGTGTCTCCGTCTATGGTGACACAGTTGAAGCTCTGATCGACAGATTGCCGCAGGAGATCATCCAGAACCGGCTGGGCGATTGCGGCGTCCGTGCCAATGAAAGCCAGCATGGTGACATCCCCTTGGGAACGGTGTCGGTGGTCATGATAGCGCGCGCCGCGGCCAGCCAATTATCTCCTGAGATCGAATCAATGCATTGCGGTAACGCTTCTCGAACGCTGGATACCGCCAACTGGGCTCCAATTACTCCGGTGGAAAACGGCAGGACGCTGTTTTTAGGGATATCCAATCCCTTCGCCACGATTGCGCAAATTTCCTCGGCCGCGTATATGCCCTGTTTCCCGGTACCCGCGTTGGCATTGCCACTGTTGATAATCAGCGCCCGAGGGGATGTCTGCGCCAGATGGGCCCTCGAGACCGTCACCGGCGCGGCACAGAATCGATTTCGGGTGAATACCGCGCTTGTGATGGTCCCGGGCGCGCATCGGATCAGCGCAATGTCGTCCTTTTCGGCTTTGCTGATGTTGCCGTTGGCCGAGCCAAGCTCGATTCCCGAAACCGGCATCAGTTCAGGTACCGCTGGCAGACCAATTGGCATGGTAGCTCGTTATTTTAGCGTGCGCGGGCTCAGCATAGGGTCAGGCGCTGAGGCGTCCGTGGCACTGCTTGTATTTCTTTCCAGACCCGCATGGGCAGGGTTCATTGCGGCCGATCTTGCGAGTCTGTCGCACGAATGGCCGTGCCTGCGGCTTTTGAGGAGGCTGTGCCGCCTGAGGGCCGCCCTCGCCGGCAGCCTCGGCGGCTCCAGGCTGGTCCATATCCGCGTGCACAAAATTCATCGACTGAGGTGCACGCTGCCGCCGCTCCGCTTCCATTCGTTCGATCTCACTCTCCGTGCGAACCTGCAGCTTGGACAACAACGTGACGACTTCGTGTTTTACCCGCAGCAACAAGGCTTGGAACATCTCGAAAGCCTCGCGTTTGTACTCCTGCTTGGGATTTTTCTGTGCATATCCCCTGAGCCCGATGCCCTGCCGCAGGTGGTCCATCGCAGCCAGGTGCTCCTTCCACTGCGAATCGAGCACCTGCAGCGTGACGGCCTTTTCCAAGTGCCGCATGACCGCTTCACCCACGTCATTCACCTTGGATTCATATGCCTCGGTAATGGTGTCCGAAATTCGATCACGCAGGGTTTCCTCGTGCAGGTTCGAATCCTCGTCCAGCCACTGCTTCACCGGGATGGTCATACCGAACTCCGATTCGAGCTCCTTCTCCAGGCCGTCGACATCCCACTGCTCCTCCAGGCTCTGGGGTGGGATCGAGTGGTCTATGATCTCGTTGATGACGTCCACCCGCATGGCCTGAACGTTCTCATAAATGTCGTCCACGTCCATCAATCGGTTACGCTCCCGATAGACGATAGTGCGCTGGTCGTTGGCGACATCGTCGTACTCCAGCAGCTGCTTGCGTATGTCGAAATTCCGCCCCTCTACCTTGCGCTGCGCGTTCTCGATGGCCTTGGTGACCCAGGGGTGCTCGATGGCTTCCCCTTCCTCCATACCCAGTTTCTGCATCAGGCCGGAGACCCGGTCAGAACCGAAAATGCGCATCAAACTGTCTTCCAGGGCCAGGTAAAAACGAGACGAACCCGGATCACCCTGCCGGCCCGAACGGCCCCGCAGCTGATTGTCGATGCGCCGCGACTCGTGCCGCTCCGTGCCGATCACGTGCAGCCCGCCGGCCTCAACGACCTGCTGGTGGCGGACCTGCCAGTCCGATCTGGCAGCCCCGCGCTTCGCCTCGTCGTCACCGATCTGCTCCAGCTCTCTCTCCAGATTGCCCCCCAGCACGATGTCGGTGCCGCGGCCCGCCATGTTGGTGGCGATCGTTATCGCGCCGGGACGGCCTGCCTGGGCGATGATCTGGGCCTCGCGCTCGTGCTGTTTGGCGTTCAGCACCTCATGACTGAGGCCTGCCTTCTGCATCATTCCGGACAGGATCTCCGATGTTTCGATGGAGGTGGTACCCATCAGCACCGGCTGACCTTTTTGATTCGAATCATTGACGCCTTCTACGATGGCGGTAAATTTTTCACCTATCGTGCGATACACCAGGTCTGGCCGGTCGTCGCGGATCATGTCCATGTGCGTCGGTATGACCACGACTTCCAAGCCGTAGATCTGCTGGAACTCGGGCGCCTCGGTGTCCGCCGTTCCCGTCATTCCGGCAAGCTTGCCGTACAGTCTGAAATAGTTTTGAAACGTGATCGAGGCCAGAGTCTGGTTTTCCTGCTGCACCTTGACGCCTTCCTTGGCCTCGATCGCCTGGTGCAGACCTTCAGACCAGCGCCGGCCCGGCATCATGCGTCCGGTAAATTCGTCGACGATGATGATTTCGTCATTCTGCGCTATGTAATCTACGTCTCGCTGGAAAAGCGTGTGGGCGCGAAGACCGGCATTGAGGTGGTGCAGCAGGGTGATGTTGGCAACATCGTATAGACTGGATCCCGTGGGCAGCAGTCCGTGTTCCTCCAGCAATCGTTCACAGGTTTCGTGCCCATCTTCCGTCAGAAATACCTGCTTCGCCTTTTCGTCTAGGCTGTAATCCCCGGGGCCTTCCTCCGCCTCCTGTTTTTTGAGAAAGGGAATGATCCCGTTGATCTTGTGATACAGATCCGTACTTTCTTCGGCAGGCCCCGAGATGATCAATGGCGTTCGGGCTTCGTCGATCAGGATCGAATCGACCTCGTCGACGATGGCGTAGTTGAGTCCGCGCTGGGCGCGGTCCTCGCCCCTAAAGGCCATGTTGTCCCGCAGGTAGTCGAATCCGAACTCGTTATTGGTGCCGTACACGATGTCGCAAGCATAGGCCTCGCGTTTGGCCACCGGATCCTGACCTGAAGCGATGACACCCACGGTCAGGCCAAGAAATTTATAGATTTTCCCCATCCACTCGGAGTCGCGCCGAGCCAGGTAGTCGTTGACCGTAACGATATGAACGGAACTACCGTCGAGGCTGTTGAGATAGGCCGACAGCGTCGCCACCAGGGTTTTCCCCTCACCGGTGCGCATTTCGGCGATCTTTCCTCGATGCAGCACCATACCGCCGATCATCTGCACGTCGAAATGGCGCATGTCCAGCGTGCGTTTGGCGGCTTCACGAACCACCGCGAACGTTTCAGGCAGAAGTTCGTCGAGCTTCTCTCCGCTTTTTGCCCTTTCACGAAACTCCCCGGTTTTCCCTGCTAAATCCTCATCACTCAATGCGCTGAATTCCGATTCCAGTGCGTTGATTTGGTTGACGTCCTTTTGCATCTGCTTCACCAGCCGCTGGTTGCGGCTGCCGAAGATCTTTGTCAGGGGATTTCCAAGCATATTTTGTTAAGTTCTGGCGAAGCTGCGGGAAGGGTTGAAAATCCTATATGATAGCAGGGGAAGGCGGATTCAACATCCTACAAACGGCGATGAATCAGCGTACGGTGGCTCTTATTGTGGGTTTGGGTGCGTCCGCTGCGTAGAATCGGGGCAACGCGTGGGAGCGGCACCCCCGCCGCGATGATCCTGGTGGGGTTTACAGCGAGGCGCGAAGGTATTTTCTGGGATTCACCGATTCTCCGTTACGGAGCACCTCGAAGTGCAGATGGGCCCCGGTGGAGCGTCCAGTGCTTCCTACCGTCGCGATCACGTCCCCTCTCTCCACGCGTTCGCCGGCCTTGACTTTGGACTCGAGTACGTGAGCATAGCGGGTCGAGTAGCCCTTGCCGTGATTGACCTCCACGGTAACGCCGTATCCCGGCTCGACTTTGGAGGTTGTCACTACGCCCGCGGCCACGACCTTGATCGGTACACCTGATTTCGCTGCAATATCCACCCCCGAATGGAATGCGCGTTTGCCGTTGAAGGGATCATTCCGGTAGCCAAATCCTGAAGAAATCCAGCCATCTTGCACGGGCCTGCCTTTAGGATATTGTTTACTCTGCAGATCACGATCCATCAGCAATGCCTCAAGTATCTCGAGTTCGTCTTTCTTTCTACTGATTGTGTACTGCAGTGTATTCAGGGCTGTAATGAGTTCGGTCGCGTCTTGTTCACCGGTCACGGCACCCGCGGGTCCGCCCATACCGGGTTCAGAATCAAAATTGAATTCATCGGTCTCGAGACTGGCCATCGAGGTCAGTCTCTTGCCCAGCGCGTCTAACCGCTGCATCCGCGCCTGAGCGTGACCAAGGCGCCTGCCCAGCAAATCCAGCTGCTGTTCCACGGCGCGCTCGGCTTCCTTCAAATCAAGCTGACTATTCTCCAGCGTCTTCTGAACATAAGCGAGGCGAAGTTGCTCACGGTCTGGCTGGTAAGAGACTTGTGACACGCCCAGTTTGTAAGCACCAATTGCGCTCGCTAAGGGGATAACAACGGAAAAAACGAGCGCAGCGAGGACCATGTTTCTGGTTTTTACACAGCGTGAATTCCGACTGGCGCTGTCCGGTACGAGAATAATCTTCATTTCAAACCGCCCTTTCTGTCGTTCTTACTTGTAAACTATGTTCATGTCACGGCGAAACGAGCGCCCCGATCAAATTGCGAGCCTGTTCAGGGGCCGCAATCAAACTTTAAATCAGGTGGCGCAAAGCGCCGCTGATCTGAAGCCATTTCTCCGCGCATGGAACAACATCGTGCCGAAACCGGCTTGTAATTTTATTCATCCCGCTTACTTCAAGGATGGCAGGCTGACGGTTTGGGTCCACTCGCCGGTGTGGGCAAACTGGTTGCGCCACCGCCAAGGCCTGATCATCGACTGCATCCGTGCGACAAAACTGCCTGAAGTCCATTCACTGGCTGTGCAGCTTTTCCCGGAAAAACGTTCCAGTGCTTACTCCGAGCGGAAATTACCATCTCCGGAAATCAGCCAAACGATCGAAAAATCCGCCCAATCTATTGCAGATCCTGAACTGCGCGAATCGCTTGAACGGCTGGTAAAGTCTTTAAAAAACACAGGCAATTAACGCGCCGCACGTTGTCGGCTTGTAATCTTTTTTTGCCTGCTACGTAACTTTACTATTACAAACTTTCTTATTGCAAAGTTTGTCATGTGGCAATCTATCTCAGCTGGATGCGGATGCCGGCTGCATAAATGCAACCGGGGCATCGCCGGCATCATCGAACGTCACGAGTTCCCACGCGTCTTTCTGCATGAGAAGCTTACGCAGCAACCGGTTGTTCAATGCATGTCCTGACTTGTATGCGCTGAACGCGCCTATCAGCGGATGGCCTAGAAGATACAAATCTCCGATGGCATCCAGGATCTTGTGCTTCACGAATTCATCTTCGTATCGCAGACCGTCGTCGTTAAGTATGTGGTACGAATCCATGACGATCGCGTTGTCGAGACTGCCGCCACGAGCCAATCCGGCTTCCCTGAGTGCCTCGAGTTCCTGCATGAATCCAAAGGTGCGCGCACGGCTGATCTCTTTGACGAATGATGTCGCCGAAAAATCAACGCTCGCCTGTTGAGAAGAATCGTGAAAAATCGGGTGCTCGAAATCGATAGCAAACGACACCTTGAAACCATTCAAGGGGTCGAAGCGCGCCCATTTGTCGCCGTCTTCCAGTTTGATCTTTTTCTTGATCCGGATGAACTGTTTGGGAGCAACCTGGTCTTCGATTCCCGCAGATTGAATTAGAAAAACGAATGGGCCGGCGCTGCCGTCCATTATGGGCACTTCCGGTGCCGTCAGATCCACATAAGCGTTATCCACTCCCAGACCTGCAAAAGCCGACATCAGGTGCTCTACGGTCGAAATTCGAACATTGCCGCGTTCGAGGGTGGTTGACAATCGCGTATCGCCGACATTGTCACAGCTTGCGGGAACATCTACAGCAGGTTCCAGATCGATTCGACGGAATACGATGCCCGTATTCGGGGCAGCAGGTCGCAGCGTTAGGTATACTTTTTCACCTGTGTGTAGTCCGACGCCGGTAGCACGAATAACGTTCTTAAGCGTTCTTTGTTTAATCATGGGTGCTCGGTCTTTATTTTCTTTCCACTCGTTGTAAATGAGTGGCCCCAGCGAGGATTGCCCTGAGTAGCCTCCCCTACGGCCCGGCATCGTACACGATTCCATGCAGATTGTGTAGACAATGCGTCAAATTCGCTTTCATGCGATTAATCCGCCTGTTTTCGTAAAAAAGTGGGAATTTCGAGATGGTCGATGCCCTGCTCGTCGGTCAGACTCGGAAGATCGTGATTCCGCTCCCTTCTGTTTTGGATAACCGCAGGTTCGTCGAAGAAGTCGTCGATATCACCGTTGGCCGCGCGTTTGGGCTGCAGCGGATTGGCTACCACCTTGGGATACTCCTGGACCGGCTGCACGGGCCGGACCGGAGAGGCTGAACCATCTATTCCCGTAGCCACCATGGTGACTCTAAGGTCGCCTTTCATGTCCGGGTCCAACACGGTGCCGATAACCAGGGTGGCATCATCGGAAGCAAATTCGCGCACCGCCGTGCCGACTTCCTCGAACTCCCCGATGGCCATATCCAAGCCGGCTGTAACGTTTATCAATATACCTCTGGCGCCGGCGATATCCGTATCTTCCAGCAGCGGGCTGGATATTGCGGCCCTCGCGGCTTCGGTGGCGCGATCCGCCCCGCTTGCTGATGCCGAACCCATCATGGCCATGCCCATTTCCGCCATTACCGTGCGCACATCGGCGAAATCCACGTTTATCAGGCCGGGGCGGGTGATGAGCTCGGAAATGCCCTGAACGGCGTTCAGGAGCACTTCGTTGGCCTTGGCGAATGCTTCCAGAAGCGTCGCCTGTTTGCCCATGACCTCCAGTACGCGCGCATTGGGTATAGTAATCAGGGAATCGACGTATTCCGACAGTTCAGCGATGCCCTCGTCGGCGATAGCCATGCGCTTGTTGCCCTCAAATGGGAACGGTTTTGTGATCACAGCCACGGTGAGCGCCCCTTTCTCCCGGGCGAGCTGGGCAACGATCGGCGCCGCTCCGGTGCCGGTGCCCCCACCCATACCAGCGGTGATGAACACCATGTCGGCGTTTTCGATCACTTCCGCGATGCGGTCGCGATCCTCCATTGCCGCCTGGCGGCCGACCTCAGGATTCGCTCCCGCACCGAGCCCCTTGGTCAGGTTGGTGCCCATCTGTAGCTTGGTCTGAGCGGCCGAGCCATTGAGCGCCTGAGCGTCGGTGTTCGCATTGACGAATTCCACACCGTCGATTTCACTTGCCACCATGTGATCGACGGCGTTGCCACCCCCACCCCCTACCCCGATGACTTTGATTACCGCCTGCTGGGCGACGTTGTCGAGTAATTCAAACATGTTTTTGGTCCCGTGTTGATGTTCGCCTTGTTTGAACACCTGCCGCTGATCAGCAGGTTTGAAAATCAGATCGTCACTCATGGTTGTTGGCCTCCTGAAATTGAGGTTTTGTGTTATCCAGCAAAGTTATTGGCATCAGAATCCTCCCTGAAACCAGGTTTTCATTCTTGACATAACGCTCCTGAAGTCCGGCTTTATCGTCCTATGGGGTTGTCCGGACTGTTTGGGGGCCCCGTTGAGGTGTCCGAATTGGATCAAACCCACCCCCGTTGAGTAGATTGGATTTCTCACCGCGTCGGTAAGGCCCTGCACCGTCCTCGGCATCCCGATCCTTACCGGCATATGAAACACTTCCTCGGCCAGTTCGAACATGCCATTCATCTTCGAACTTCCTCCGGTAAGTACGATGCCCGAACCCATCAATTCCTCGAAGCCGCTGCGTCTCAATTCGTTGCGAACCAATTCGAAAAGCTCCTCAACCCGTGGTTCCACGACTTCAGCCAATGTCTGGCGGGCGAGCTTGCGTGGTGGCCGATCCCCGACGCTGGGCGTCTCGATGGTCTCGTCGCTATGTGCCAGCTGGATCAGCGCGCAACCGTATTTCTTCTTGATTTCCTCGGCGGCATGGGTGGGGGTACGCAGCGCTACCGCGATGTCGTTGGTAATCTGGTCGCCGGCAATGGGGATCACGGCGGTGTGCCGTATTGCGCCCTCGATGAACACGGCCACGTCAGTGGTGCCTCCGCCGATGTCCACCAGACACACACCAAGGTCTTTCTCGTCCTCGGCGAGCACCGCCTCGCTCGATGCGAGCTGCTCCAGGATGATGTCGTCGACTTCGAGTCCGCAACGCCGTATGCATTTGACGATGTTCTGTGCGGCGCTTACCGCTCCCGTGATGATATGAACCTTGGCTTCCAGGCGGACGCCGCTCATTCCGATGGGTTCACGGATCCCCTCCTGGCCGTCGATGACGAATTCCTGGGGCAGGATGTGCAGCACTTTCTGATCGTTCGGGATGGCGAGAGCACGGGCCGCTTCGATCACACGTTCGATGTCGGACTCACAAACTTCCTTGTCCCTGATTGCCACCACGCCGTGGGAATTGAAACTATTTATGTGGGCACCGGCAATACCCGCAAATACCGAATAGATTTGGCAGCCTGCCATCAGTTCAGCTTCTTCTATCGCCCGCTGTATCGATTGGACCGTCGATTCGATGTTCGACACCACCCCCTTGCGCATGCCGCGTGCAGGATGATGGCCAACACCGATTATTTCGACCTCGCCGACCGGGTTGATCTCACCCACAATGGTCAACACCTTGGAGGTACCGATATCCAGTCCAACGACCAGCCGCTCATCGCTTTTTTTATTCATTGGTCAACCTCGTTAAGAGCCACTTCATTAGGTTCGTCAATATTGCCTTGAGTTATCGCCATTCCGTTCGGGTAGCGGAGATCCATGGTAAGCAAGGTATCCATCTGTTCCTCGAGCCTCGAATAGGAACCTATCAATCGCTTCACACGGCGTTCATGATCGTTGCTTCCCAGCAGCACGTCGGTGGCATGGGATGCACCGGTTGGACTAATCTGCAGCGTCCAAGCGAACCGGTCGTCGACGTCGATGGAGATCACGTCCAGACCGACTTTGCGCAGCATCGGGGCCCATTCGTTGTACCGGTGCCATACCTCTCTTGCGCTAGTGTTGGGACCGCTCAATGAAACCAGGCCGTCGATGACCACGTCGTCGCCGAGCCGCACGATCTGCGCGTTTTCATTGAGCCACTCGCCGTCGCCCCAGCGCGCTACCGGGTGCTGCTCTGCGATGGTTACGGTCAGACCGTTTGGCCAGGACCGGCGAACCCTGGCCTCACGTGCCCAGGGAAGGGCCTCCACGACCTGTTCGATGTGAGCAAGGTCGAGCGAAAAGTAGTTGTCACCCATTTCACCGACGATGATCTGCTGCACCATGGCGGGGTCGAGGTTGACAAATTCACCCTCCAGCCGCAGCTCCTTGATCGGGAACGCGCCCGGTCGCAGCAGCCGGTCCATGCCCACCGCGACCACAGTAAGCGTCGTGATTCCGGCGGCGGCCAATCCGATGAGCGCCTGGCGTCGACGACGGCTTCGTGCGGACCTCCGCCTGTGAACGCCCTCCGCGAGCGCTCTGCGCGATGTCTTTTGTTTTTCAATAGGTATCAATGCTGAGCATCTCCGATAATGCGAACTTCACACTCGAGTTCGATGCCGTGGGTACGGCGAACCGATCGGCGTACCCGGTCGATCAGGGCCTCTATATCCGCGGCTGTTGCATTGCCGCTATTCACGATGAAGTTTGCGTGAAGTTCCGAGACGGCCGCACCCCCCTGACGGGTTCCCTTCAAGCCGGCGCTTTCGATCAGCCTTGCGGCGTGATCGCGCTCCGGATTTCTGAAAACCGATCCGGCATTCGGAACCTGAACGGGCTGCGTGCTTGCCCGTCTAGCAAGGAACTCCCTGATCTTTTGTCTTCCGCGCGAGCCGTCCCCTGATCTGAGGAGAATTTCGCCAGACAGAAACCATTCACCGGAAGAGACGGACACCGAGCGATAACCGATCGAAAACTCCATGGGCGAACGCTTCTGTATCTTGCCGCTGTGATCGAGGGTCTCGACCTTGCAGACCACATCCCAGGTCTCAGCACCGAAAGCACCTGCATTCATCGCCAGCGCGCCTCCAAAGGTACCGGGAATACCCGCAAAGAACTCGGCTCCGGTCAGATTCCGCGAGGCGCTGAAGCGGGCAATCTTGGCGCCAGGTACACCGGATTCGATATAGATCCGATTGCTACCGACAGCTTCGATCCGTTTGAGACACTTGTGCGTTGCAATCACCACGCCGCGTATTCCGGCGTCACGAACCAGCAGATTGCTGCCAAGCCCGACCCAGGCCACCGGCGTGGCCGGCTCGAGTGCGCGAATAAATTCGATCAGGTCTTGCTTGTCCGCCGGCACGAAGAACTGGTCGGCCGGCCCGCCGACTCGCCAGCTGGTGTGCTTTGACATCGGCTCGTCGAAGCGTATTTCGCCGCGAGGAGTGAATTTTGTCCTGCGGGCCGCCATCATGGCTTTGCCTCCAACCCCGACGCAACCAATGCCCGGGCCGCGCGGCCGATATCGCCCGCACCGAGGGTCAGCACCACGTCACCGTCCTGCACGATTGCGGAAAGGCTTTCGCCGAGCTGATCGAGCGTTGGCACAAATACGGGATCGGTCCTTCCGCGCGCCCGGATTGCCCGGCACAGCGCCCTTCCGTCCGCTCCGCTAATCGGCGTCTCACCCGCAGGGTAGACTTCAGTAATCAGCAGCGGATCCTGCGCCGACAGGATCTGGCTGAAATCGTCCATCAGATCCCGGGTCCTGGTAAAGCGGTGGGGTTGAAATACCACGACCAGTCTGCGATCCGGCCAGGCGCCCCGTGCCGCTTTGAGTGTTGCCAACAGTTCACGTGGATGGTGGCCATAGTCATCGACCATCAATGCCGAGCCATTGTTCAGATCCAGTTCGCCGCGCACGTCGAATCGGCGAGCAATGCCCGCGAATTCACTCAGGGCGGTTCTGATATTTTCGTCACTCACGCCGAGCTCGGTACCGATCGCAATCGCGGCGAGTGCATTGCGCACATTGTGTTCGCCGGGCAGGGACAGGACGACGGCAAGTGGCTGTTTATAGCCCTTGCGGAGCACGTCGAAGTGCATGCTCAATCCACTCTGTGCAATATTGTCGAAACGATAGTCCGCTTCAGGATGGCCGCCGTAGGTTAGTATCGGTTTTCGTACTCGAGGCATGATGCTTCGCACCGTCGGGTCGTCGATACAAAGCACGGCCAGCCCATAGAAAGGCAGGTTCGCCAGGAACTCCAGGAAAGTCTGCGCGAGTTTTTCAAAGTCACCCCCATAGGTTTCCAAGTGATCGCTGTCGATGTTCGTTACCACCGCGATCTCGGGCTGCAGGTGTAGAAATGTGGCATCGCTCTCGTCGGCTTCCGCCACCAGGTAGTCGCCTTTCCCCAGCACCGCGCTGCGGCCGGCGCTGTTAACCAGACCTCCGACCACAAACGTGGGATCCAGCCCGCCGGCGGCGAGCACGCTCGCTACCAGACTGGTAGTTGTGGTCTTGCCATGCGTACCGGCCACGGCGATGCCCTTGCGAAAGCGCATGAGTTCGCCCAGCATTTCCGCCCTGGGTATCACCGGAATCTTCGCATCCCTGGCGGCTTTGACCTCCAGGTTATTGCCGTTGATTGCGGAGGACACCACGACAACATCGCAGTCATGAACGAGTCCGGCGTCGTGCCCGATCGTCACGTCGACGCCGTTGGATCTGAGATGATCGGTAGACGCGCTGCTGTTCAGGTCCGAGCCCGACACTTCGTAACCTAGATTGGCCAGGACTTCCGCGATGCCGCTCATGCCGCTGCCGCCGACGCCGATAAAGTGTATGTGTCTGACATGGTCACGCACTTAAGCTCTCCATGCAGATATCCGCAACGACGCCGGTCGCGTCGGGCTTTGCCAGAACACGCGCTTTCTCGGCTATCGAGATAAGTTTCTCCCGATTGGCGTGGCAATCGGACAAAATATCGGGCAGGCGCTCACCGAGGCGGTTTTCC
>CAMYOI010000071.1:0-8002 GCA_947259955.1 uncultured Gammaproteobacteria bacterium | reverse complement strand
CTGGTGCCTGATTTCCAAATCACAGCCTCGTCGCGAGAGGTCCCCGAAGATCCGGGGTAACTCGAGATTCAGGGCGCGCGCTCCCTGGCTGCCGCCCACCACCAGGACACGCAGCGGGCCGGATCGGCCCCGCAAGCGTTCCCTGGGTGGGGCCAATGCCGCTATTTCCTCACGTACCGGATTGCCCACGTGCTCCTCCTTGACGGATTTACCGAATGTGTCCGGAAATCCTGTCATCACCCGGGTTGCGATCCGTGCCAGCAGTTGATTGGTCAGACCTGCGAGCGCGTTGGCCTCGTGGATCAGCAACGGTCTGCGCAGCAGCCATGACACCACTCCGCCGGGCCCGGCTACGAAACCGCCCATGCCCAGCATCGCTCCCGGCCGCCGGCGACGGACCACGCCCATGGTCTGGACCATCGCGGCCAGAACCAGGAATGGAGTGCGCACCCAACCCAGCAGACCTTTACCACGCGCGCCGCGAATGTTTATCCATTCAATATCGAAACCGGCGGCGGGAATGGTTCTCGCCTCGAGGCCAGAACGCGTACCCAGCCACACCACCTCGACTCCACGGTCCCGTAGATTTTTTGCCACCGCCAGGGCCGGAAATACGTGACCGCCGGTACCACCCGCCATGACCAGCAAAGTACTCATCGCCTCGCCCCCTGTTGAAGTTGAGTGGAACGATCGACTGCGAACAGCAAACCCAGGGCGAAGCTGGTCGCCAGCATGCTGCTGCCGCCATAGCTCATCAGCGGAAGCGTGAGCCCCTTCGTAGGCAACAATCCCATGTTCACGCCCATGTTGATCATGGCCTGCACGACGAGTAACAGGCCCAGCCCCTCTGCCAGCCGCGCGGCATAGAACATGCCAAGTTTTTCCGCGCGGCGCGCGATAACGAACGTGCGCCACAGCAGAATCGCGAACAGGACCACCACCGAACCTACGCCAACGAGGCCCAGTTCCTCGGCCACCACCGCGAGCAGGAAATCGTTACTGGCATGCGGCAGATAATATAGTTTCTGGATGCTGGCACCGAGGCCGACACCCAGCCATTCACCGCGGCCAAACGCAATGAGCGCCTGTACCAGCTGGAATCCGCTATCGAATGGATCGGACCACGGATTCGTGAAGCTCATAACGCGTTGCATGCGATAGGGTTCGATCCATACCAGAGCGGCAAACAGCGCGCAGGCGGTAATAACACAGAGCAGAAAATGCCAGAAACGGACACCGCCAAGGAACAGCATGGACATCACCACAACCGCGATCACGACGACACTGCCAAAATCAGGCTGCAGCAAAAGCAATGTTGAGAGTACAGCCAGCACCAGGCTTACCATCATGATTCCCTGGCTGAATCGACCAAGTTCGTTCCGTTTACGGACCAGATAACCCGCGACATAGACCACCATGAAAACCTTGGTCAGTTCAGCGGGCTGCAGTCTCAGACCCCCGAAAGCGATCCAGCGAGTGCTCCCGTTTAAGTTTGCACCAATGCCGGGTAGTAACACGATGGCCAGACTCAGCAGCGAGACCAGCAGCAGTGGTTTGCCTGCGTGTTCCCACCAGCGCATGGGAGAATAGCGCAGTGCAACCATCAGAAGTACACCCATGAGGATATGAACGAGATGATTGGTCAAGGGAATGAAATTAAAAGCCAGTGTTTTATCTCCGCTGGCAACGGTCGCCGAATACACCATCACTAGCCCGAACGTCATCAACGCCAGCACGACGCCGATGAGCCAGACGTCGGCTCCCAGATTGTCGGGTAGGACGTCATCCTCAAGGGCTTGCGCTGGCACACTTTCTGCGATCGTATTCATACCAGCTCATGCACCAGCGACTTGAAATCATCACCGCGCTGTTCGAAGCTGGAATACATATCGAAGCTGGCGCACGCGGGTGAAAGCAGAACGTAGTCGCCGTTCACGGCCAGCGATCTGGCGCGATTTACTGCTTCCCTCATGTCTTTCGCCACGCACATGGGAATCCCATCGGGAACAACGTGTGCGATCCTATCGGCGTCCCGGCCGATGAGAATCACGGCGCGGGCGTGCCGGGCAATCGGGGTTTTCAACGCGGTGAAATCGGCGCCTTTACCGTCACCGCCGACAATCAGGATGACCGAACTGGAAAGCCCTTCCAACGCGGCAACCGCGGCACCGACATTCGTGGCCTTTGAATCATTGATCCAGGACACGCCATGCCGTTTCGCCACCAGTTCCATCCGGTGCGGCAGTCCCTGGAATTGTCTTGCCGCCGCAATGCAGACACTCTCTTCGACGCCGACATGATCCGCCAAAGCCATCGCGGCAAGGACATTGAGCAGGTTGTGTCTTCCCGCCAGGGTAATATCTTCAGCATTCAGCAGCTTTTGCTCTCCCCGGACCAGCCACGTTTCACCATCGCAGTCCAGCAACCCGAAATCTTGGGCCGTGGCAGGCACATTGCCGCCGAAGGATATGAATGGTTTGCCGGCCGGGAGCGCCCGCATCACGTGTTCGTCGCTGCGATTCACAATGGCAATCCCGTCGCCGGAAAAAATTTTGCTCTTGACCTCGACATATTCGTCGAAGCCTGAGTAGCGATCCATGTGGTCTTCACTCAAATTGAGGATCGCCGCCGCCCGGGATCTCAGGCTGGTTACGGTCTCAAGTTGAAAACTGGACAACTCCAGAACAAAGCAGTCGGGATGCACTTCCTGGCCCCGCAGCACGTCCAGCACCGGAACCCCGATATTGCCGGCGACCGTTCGATCCGGTAATGGCCAGTATCGGGGCATCGATTTCCCTGAGAAAAAGCTCGATGTCACCGATCACTTCGATGCCCTGCTCCCGGGCGCGCTTTATCGCAGGTTCGTGTAGAGCCACGCCTGGGCTCACCACGATGAAATCTGCGGAAAGGAATATCCTGTCGTCGAATCCGCCGGTATGAATTTTCACGTCCGGCAGTTCTTCACACAAAACTCTGTACATTGGCGGCAAATCGCGTGAATCGGTTGCCGTAACCTCCACTCCCTTGTTGTACAGAAAACGCACACAGGAGAGCCCGGTGCGCCCGAGTCCAACGACCAGCGCCTTGCGCTTGTTTAACCGCGGGTTATCTTCCATTGAAGAGTGCAAATCCAAGACTATCTAATTTTCAAAGTTGCCAGGCCAATCAATACCAGAATCAGACTCAGGATCCAGAATCGCACACTGACTCGCGGTTCCGGCCAACCCTTGAGTTCAAAGTGATGATGCAGAGGCGCCATCCTGAAGAGGCGTTTTCCTACCAGCTTGTAGGACGCCACCTGCAGGATTACCGATGCCGTTTCAATCACGAAAATACCGCCCATGATCAGGAACGCGATTTCCTGGCGCACCGCGACGGCGACTACACCCAGCGATGCACCCAGCGCCAGTGCGCCTATGTCGCCCATGAAAACCTGCGCGGGGTAGGTGTTGAACCATAAAAAGCCCAGACCCGCACCGACCAGGGCCGCACAGAAAACGAGCACCTCGCCGGTACCGGGAATATAAGGTATGGCCAAATACGGTGCGAACACGCTGTGGCCGGTGGCGTAGGCAAAGATACCCAGTCCACCAGCAACCAGCACCGTGGGCAGGATTGCCAGATAGGCAAGGACTATATAGAACGGACCCAGATAAACGGCGACCTCCTTGAATATCGGAACGATAAGAGATAGCTCGATATCCGACTGCGCGCTCAAATACAGAAACAGCGCCGCACCCAGACCGCAGATGCTTTGCCACAGAAATTTGTTTCGGGCACCGATGCCGCGCGGGTTTTTGTCGACCAGCTTTCTATAGTCGTCGACCCAGCCGATGACCCCGAATGAAAGACAGGTGAACAACACCACCCAGACGAAACGGTTTGTCAGGTCTGCCCACAGCAAAGTCGACAACAACACCGAAATCAGAATGAGCGCGCCGCCCATGGTGGGTGTACCCACTTTCTCGAAATGGGTCGGCGGGCCGTCCTGCCTCACGGTTTGGCCGATCTGATAGTGGCTTAGCTTGCGTATCATCAAGGGGCCGAGAACGAAGCAGATCGACAGCGAGGTCAATACGCCGCAGATCCCCCGAAACGTCAGATATCGGAACACATTGAACACACTGTATTCACGTGACAGGATGTCAAACAGGTAGAGGAGCATCAATGCCTCGCACCTTCCTCGGTTATTGCGTTAACGACCTCTTCCATGCGCATACCGCGCGAGCCCTTGACCAGCACGGTCATGTGGGCATCGAGATCCGCGATCAGCGCATCTATCAAAGCGCTCTTGTCGTCGAAATGACATGCACCTTCTCCAAACGCCTCTGCTGCATGCCGGCTCAATGTTCCGTGGGTAAACAGCTGGTCGACGCCTGCCAGTCTTGCCTGTTCACCCACCTCGGCGTGCAACTCTTCCGTACCGCTGCCAAGTTCCTTCATGTCGCCGATGACGAGAATTTGCGTACCCGATGAGGCCGCCAGAACATCGAGCGCTGCTGCTACGGATCTGGGATTCGCATTGTAGGTATCATCGATGACCGTCGAACCCCTACGCCCATGGCGCGTCTGCAGCCGCCCGGACACCGGATCGATTGATTCAAGCCCCCGTTTGATCTGGTCCAGATCCGCGCCGACAGCGATGGCGGCAGCGGTGGCGGCGAGGGAGTTCAATACGTTGTGCCGGCCTGGCAACGAAAGGCTAATCTCGCGACTGCCCAGCGGCGTATATAGAATGAAACTGGCGGCAGTATCCGAGATATCGAGGTGATCTATGGTGATTTCTGCCGGCTGCTCTATGCCAAAGGTGATGCAGTGGTAATCGCGCGCGCGGCGTCGCCATGAGGCGGCAAAAGCATCGTCGGCATTGATAACCGCAACACCATCCGCCTGCAAACCGTTGAAGATTTCAGCCTTTGCCTCGGCGACCGCTTCGACACTGCCCAGCCCCTCGAGATGTGCAGGAGCTGCATTGGTAATCACCGCCACCTTCGGCCGGGCGATCCGGGTGAGATAGTCGATTTCGCCGGCATGGTTCATCCCCATCTCAAGAACCGCGACGCCGTGCTCCTCTCTCAACCGGCACAATACCAGGGGAAGACCAATATCGTTATTGAGGTTCCCGGTACTCACCAGCACCGGACCCTTGAGTGCGAGAATTGTCCCGATCATCTGCTTGACCGTAGTCTTGCCATTGCTCCCGGTAACCGCCACGATGGGACAAGCAAACTTACCGCGCCAGTAGCCGGCCAATCTACCCAGTCCCAGGCGTGTATCATGAACCTTGACCCAGGGCAGTTCTGACGACACCGTCTGATGCACGAGCGCGGCCGCGGCCCGCTTTTCATGGGCTTCTTCGAGAAACGCATGGCCGTCGAAGTTCGGGCCTTCAATGGCAACGAACAAATCACCGCCCCGGATCATGCGGGTATCCGTGCTCACCCCGTTAAACACCGTTTCCGGCCCCAGGACCTGACCATCGAGCGCCTGCGCCATTTCTCGAAGATCCATCAAGCAGCTACTCCAAGGAAGCTGCTCACTATTGATCGATCGTTCATGGGCAGGAACTCGTCACCCACCTGCTGGGTGTCTTCATGCCCCTTGCCCGCAATCAATATCCAGTCGCCATCAGCGGCGCCCTCGATGGCGCGCCGGATAGCCTCGACTCGATCATTGATGACCATGGGGACCTCACTCATCCCCTGAATGATCTCGTCCGTAATGGCGCCAGGCGACTCGTGCCGCGGGTTGTCGTCGGTAACGATCACCTCGTCGGACAGTCGCTCGGCAATGGCGCCCATCATCGGCCGTTTTACACGGTCACGATCCCCACCGCAGCCAAACACACACCATATCCTTCCCTTGCAGTGCTCTCGCACGGATGAAAGTGCCCGCTCCAGGGCATCGGGGGTGTGGGCATAGTCGACTACCACGGATGGTCCGATGCCCGATGTCTTGGGGAACAGCTCCATGCGTCCGGGAACCGGCGCCAGCTGATCGATGGCTGCTGCCACCGACGCACCCGCGGCACCGTTTGCCAGAAGTACGGCCGCCACTGCAAGAACGTTGCGCACATTGATCCTGCCTACCAGCGGGGCATGAGCCTTGATGTAAATTTCCGTGTATTTTATTACCAGGCTCAATCCGGAAACGTCTATAGACACGCCGTCTAAGGTGACATCTCCCTTGGAAAATCCGTACACCCAGACGGGAACGGAAACGCGGGCGGCCAGGTCCCTTCCGAAGTCATCGTCGCCGTTGATTACGGCAAAACGCAGAGACGGGAACCGGAAGAGTATCTCCTTTGCTGCGGCGTAATCTTCAAGACCATCATGATAGTCAAGATGGTCGTGAGTCAGGTTAGTAAACAACGCGGCATCAAAAGACATACCGGAAACCCGGCCCTGGGCCAACGCGTGCGATGACACCTCCATGCAGACATGAGTCGCACCGAGTTCTCGAAGGTCGCGGAGCATGCGGTGCAGCGTGACCGGGTCAGGTGTGGTCAAAGCGCTGTTTTTCAGATCGCCTATGAAACCCCAACCCAGGGTACCAATGAAAGCAGCACGAATTCCTTCGGTTTGCAGTGATTGAGCCAGTAGGTGCGCGCAACTCGTCTTTCCGTTGGTTCCGGTCACACCCACGACGAAAAGATCACGGCAGGGATTGTCATAAAACCGTTCGGCAACAACGCCGACCTTCTCACGCAGTCTGTTGACGGGTATCAGCGGGACGCGTGCCAAATAGCGTATTTCTTTTCCTTCGGATTCCGTCAGAACCGCCGATGCACCGCGCGCCAGCGCCTCGCTGAAATAGTGTCTGCCATCGGCGGTAGCGCCGGGATATGCAAAAAACAGATATCCCTCTGCGACCGATCGACTGTCTACGCTGAGACCGTTGATTTCAATGCCGGCCACGTCCGCATCGGATAGCAGATCACCGACTACCTGACCAAGGCCTTTTGAAGGTGTCATGCCTTGCCTTCTTCCGGCCTGCTGAGATCCCGGTCGGGAGGCGCGTTCAATAACCGCAGTGCACCGGACATCACTTTTGAAAATACAGGGGCCGCAACCTTGCCGCCGTAATAGTGTTCACCGCGAGGATCGTCAATCACCACAACCATAACGAGACGTGGATGGGTCGCGGGTCCGTAGCCCACGAAAACTGAGCGGTATCTGTCCTTGGCATATTTTCCGTCGACGATCTTGTGGATGGTCCCGGTCTTGCCGGCAATTCGATAACGCGGAACCTGCGCCGAAAACCCCGTTCCCTCTTTGCTCACCGCCATTTCCAGCATGCCGCTCAAATGCTTGACGACGCGCGGTCTGAATGCTTCACGCGCGGCCACCGGCACGTGGTTTTTGATAAGACGCGGCGACAACAATCGCCCGTCATTGGCAAGTGCGGTATACGCGCGGGCGAGTTGCAACGCGGTAGTCGACAGACCGTAGCCGAAGGAAAGGGTGGCGTGTTCGAACGGCTTGAGCTTTCGTGACGGCACCGTCCCAGCCACTTCGCCTGGGAAGCCAATGCCGGTTGCAGAACCGAAACCCACCTTATTCAATACATCGATCAACGCATCCGGTTTGGTCATCATCGCAATTTTCGCGGCGCCCACGTTGCTCGATTTCATGATCACACTGGCTACCGTGAGCAAGCCGTAGTCGTGGTGATCCCGGACGCGATTCCTGCCGATCCGCATAACGCCAGGAGCGGTCTCGATAGCGGTATTCGGCCTCAGCAGCTTTGACTGCAGCGCCATGGCAACTGTAAACGGCTTGATTGACGAACCCGGTTCAAACACATCGGTAATCGCCCTGTTCCTGAATTGCTCGGGTTTGCGGTCCAGCCGGTTGTTGGGATTGAATTTCGGCTGGTTGACCATAGCCAGCACATCGCCGTTTATCGCATCCAGCACCACGACCGACCCCCCCAAAGCACGGTGCTCTTTCACGGCGGCGCTGAGGTGGCGATAGGCGTGGTATTGAATACGCGAGTCGAT
>CAMYOI010000070.1 GCA_947259955.1 uncultured Gammaproteobacteria bacterium | reverse complement strand
TTCGATCCATAGCACCGGCTATGCATCTCACTGCAGCCCGGCGTTCATCGGCACCTGTCCTGCGCCATCGCTCGGGATCCTGGTGAGAAATGCGGGCTAGTATTTACCTCCCACTGGTTCGCCGGGACCTCACGCTCGCCACGCGCACTCCCAGCCAGTGGATCAACCCGCTGCTTTTTTTCTTGATCGCCGTCAGCCTGTTTCCGCTGGGCGTGGGGCCAGATCCAAACAGGCTGAGTGAAATCGCGGCCGGGGTTATCTGGGTTGCGGCACTACTCGCCACCATGCTGTCCCAGGACAGTTTGTTCAGAACCGATTTCGAGGACGGCTGCCTGGAGCAGATGTTGACCAGTCCGCATCCGGTGATACTGATAGTTGCCGCAAAAGTCTCGGCACACTGGTTGTTGACCGGACTGCCGCTGATCCTGTTGTCGCCGCTTCTCGCCGTATTGATGGGTTTGTCATTCGAGGGCTGGCGCGCGCTGTTTTTTACGCTGATGCTGGGCACGCCCATCCTCAGCCTGCTCGGCGCCCTGGGCGCCGCTCTGGTCGTCAGCGTGAACCGGGGTGGTGTGCTGCTGTCATTGCTGGTGCTGCCCTTGTGTATACCGGTGCTGATTTTTTCCACTACCGCTGTGCAAACCGCCAGCGTCGGCTTGCCCATCGAAGGCCATCTGTCCCTGCTTGGCGCGCTGCTGGCACTTTCCATAACATTGGCGCCCGTTGCCATAGCCGGGGCCCTCAGCGTTACCGGAGGAGGGAACTAACACATGTGGGCGTGGATACACAGATTCGGATCGCCCAGATATTTTTACGCATTCGCCGGCAAGCTGCTGCCCTGGCTCGCTGTTCCCTGCATCATCCTTTTTACGGTCGGGCTGTATTTGGGTCTGGTGGTTGCGCCGGGCGACTATGAGCAGGGTGAAAGCTACAGGATCATCTATGTCCACGTCCCGTCGGCATGGATGTCCATGTTTGTTTATGTGGTTATGGCGGTTTTTGCCACGATCGGTCTCATATGGCGGGTAAAACTCGCGGAGGTAATGGCAACGGCATCGGCACCCATCGGCGCTTCTTTTACGTTTCTTGCACTGGTAACCGGATCTATCTGGGGTAAACCCATGTGGGGCACGTGGTGGGTGTGGGACGCAAGGCTGACCTCCGAACTGATACTGCTGTTTCTGTATTTTGGCTTCATGGCACTACAATCCGCCATCGGTGATCGGCAGACGGCGTGGCGCGCCGCTTCCATCCTGTTGCTGGTCGGCGTCGTCAATATTCCCATAATCCACTATTCGGTGGAATGGTGGTATACGCTCCACCAGCCCGCTACCATTGCGAAATTCGACAAGCCATCGATACACGTGAGCATGTTGATCCCCCTGCTCGTCATGGCGGTTGCCTTCAAATTGTTTTATTTTACGGTCCTGATGTCTCGTGTGAGAGCCGAAATACTGCAGCGCGAGCGCAGAACGAACTGGGTAAGGAAACTGGTGAGCGGTGGAGAACTATGACGGAGTTTTTTGAAATGGGTGGCTATGGGCTTTACGTGTGGAGCGCTTACGGATTGAGTCTGTGTGTCCTGGCTTTGAACGTGGTCGCGGCACGACTCCGCAACAAGGCTGTCAGGAAGGAAGTGAGAAAATTCGTAGTCGGATCGACATGAGAACACGTAGAAAACAACGCCTGTTCATGGTGGTCTTTCTGGTCGTCGGTATCGGCATTGCCGTGACGCTGATGCTCAATGCGTTCAAACAGAACATCCTGTTCTTTTTTACGCCCTCCCAGGTCGCGGCGGGAGAGGCGCCGGTTGGACACCCTTTCAGGATCGGCGGGCTGGTGGCGGTGAACAGCGTGGTCAGGGAGGACGGCAGCCTGGTCGTCCACTTCGATGTGACCGACACGGCCAACACCGTGCGCGTAGCCTATGAGGGAATACTGCCTGATCTGTTCAGGGAAGGGCAGGGCATCGTGACCAAGGGTCAGCTGGATGACAAAGGCGTTTTCGTCGCCTCTGAAGTGCTGGCCAAGCACGACGAAAACTACATGCCTCCGGAGGCCGCGGAGGCCCTGAAAGCTGCCAGTACTCTGAAGCAGGACTGACATCGTGGACAACATCCCAATCATCATGACCCAGATCGGGCATGCCGGCCCGTCCGCGGTGGAGTCAGCGTAGTGGCGGGTAAAGCCGTTCGTTTTTATGTGCCGCTGATCATCTTCCTGGCCATGGGCGTCTTTCTGGCCATTGGTCTGAAACTCGATCCCCGGCATGTACCTTCGCCGCTCATCGACAAGCCGGTGCCGGATTTTACGCTGCCGCGTCTCGATGACGCGGCGCAAGTGTTCAAACCCGCGGAACTGAGGGGAACGGTGTGGGTACTAAACGTGTGGGCCTCATGGTGCGTATCATGCCGGGCCGAGCATGAAGTGTTGAAGGACCTGGTTGCCCGAAATCCGGTTCCCGTGGTCGGCCTCAACTACAAGGACGCGGTTGTTGATGCACGGACGTGGCTCTCGCGCCTCGGGGACCCCTACAAGCTCTCGGTGGTTGATGCAGAAGGACAGGTTGGGATCGATTGGGGGGTGTACGGGGTTCCGGAAACGTTCGTAATCGACCGTGAGGGGTTGATTCGCTACAAGCACGTGGGGCCAATAGATTCGAACGATCTCGACAAAACGCTCCTGCCGATGATCGAGGAATTACAGTCCTCGTAAAACAAGACGCTGTCATGCTCTGGTTTTTTCTGATTGTCTCACTGATGGTGGTAGCCGCCATCACCGTCCTGGTGCTCCCGATGTTGCGTCCGCGCGGCATCTCAGAGGATCAGCGCGCTCGCCAGAACATCGCGATTGCGAGGGAAAGACTGGCTCGGTTGCAGACCCAGATCGATGATGGGGTAATACAAGAGACACAGGCGGCACAGGAACGAAATGAGATCGAGCTGGGTTTGCTCGACGATATCGAATCCGAAACCGCGGCCCCCTCCGGGCAAGAACGGAAAGGCGGTTGGGCAGGCATCGTAGTCGCGATTTGCATTCCATTTCTAGCAGGGTTTCTTTATCTGGTCCTGGGGCAGCCCGAGTCATTCGTGCACAACCAGGCAACCAGCAGCGCCGGTCCCAGCCGGCCCGAGAGCCACTCGGATATCGACATGAGGGTGGTGGTTTCGCGTCTGGAAAATGAGCTGAAGCAAAATCCGGGCAACCCGGAGGGTTGGTATCTTCTGGGTTCGAGTTACATGACGCTGAAGCGATTCGGTGATGCGGCTCGGGCGTATGGCGAACTGAGAGAACTCGTCGGCGACGATCCCGACCTGCTGGTGAGACAGGCGGATGCGCTGGCCATGGCCAACGACGGTATTCTGGCGGGGGAACCGGAAAGCCTGCTGAAGACGGCACTGGGTCTTGCGCCGGATCATCCCGTTGCATTGTGGCTCGCGGGTATCGCGGCGCACAGACGCGGCGACGTGCGGGGGGCGCTGGGTTATTGGCAGCGGGCGGAGCCGCTGTTTGCCGATAACCCGCAATCCCAGGCAGAACTCAGGGCACAGATAGACCAAGCAAAGAGCCAGCTTGCGGATGGCGCTGCGACGGAGACGGATGAGGAACCGCCTGCACCGGAGGATCGGGCCGCTGCCGCCGGCGGCGGCATCCAGGTCCACGTATCCCTGGACGATAGGCTGAACAGCGAAGTTACCGGGAACGAAACCCTGTTCGTACTCGCCCGGGCCACGGACGGACCACCGATGCCGCTGGCGGTCGTGCGAAAGCGGGCTGACGCGCTACCGCTGGTTGTTACTCTCGACGACAGTATGGCGATGATGCCGAATATGAAACTGTCCAACTACCAGAAGGTCACAGTCGTGGCAAAACTGTCCCGATCCGGCAATGCCAAAACGCAAAGCGGCGATCTCATCGGCGAGGCGGCACCCGCAGCTCCTGGAGGATCAAATCCGGTCAAAGTCGTGATTTCTATGAAAGCACCCTGATCCCATTCATTTGTTTTACACCTGTTTCTCTGGTTTAATCTGGTGCCATCTTTTTCATCATTAAGTTGCAACTTCTCTGGCTTGTGATTTGCCGGTTTCAAGTTGACGATTGCTGTGATTTGAATGGGGCTGTTGTAATGTATTCTCTGGACCATCAAGTGTTGAGAGCCGACGTTGCAGGGATGCCGCTTGACTGGATCAACTACCGCGACGCGGTGCGCCTGTATCACCTCAAGCAGGTAGAATATGCCTGCGGTGAACTTCTCTATCGCATCCACGGCGGATTCAATTCCCGCACTAGGCGCCAGAGCGTCATAGACGTCAATTCCATCATAGCTACCCGTGGCGACAGCTATGCCTCGATCAGGGCAAATCGCAGCTATACGCCGCCATTGAGCAACGAGGCTCTATTCGCGCGCGACGGCTACCTGTGCCTGTATTGCGGCGGCAAGTTCGGGCACAAGGACCTGTCCCGCGATCACGTGACGCCGATGAGTCAGGGCGGCACTGGAGGGTGGACGAACGTGGTTACCGCCTGCAAGCGCTGCAACAATCACAAGGCGGGCCGCACGCCCGAACAGGCGAGCATGAAACTGCTGGCCGTGCCATTCGCACCAACACACGCCGAATACGTCTACCTCCGGGGACGCCGCGTACTGGCGGATCAGATGCAGTTTCTGCTGGCGCACTTCCCCAGGAGCAGCCCCCTGCATGAACGCCTCAGGATGAGGTAACCCTGATTCCAGGGTTACCAGACGTCAGGCCGGGGCCAGCTGGTAACGCCTCAGTCGATCGGAAAACTCCTGCAGTGCCCCGATGCCCGATGCTTCCGCAGCGCGGCACCAGTCCTCGAGCGCCTGCAGCAGCCCCTCGAGGTTGTTAGACTTCACCCAGATCGTCTGCAGTTTCTGTTTCATCGTGTACACACTGGACAGACTTGGGCTGAGTTCCAGCGCGCGTTTGAGCTGAGCCCTGGCGTTGTCATTGAGCAGGCTGTATTCCCGTCGCATCAGCCTGCGAGCGCGCTTGAGCAATACGCGATGTTTACGGTTCACACCCAGGCGTTTGAGTTCATCGGCGTGCACGTTGTTCATCACGTCTCTGGCGAAATTGGACATCACCTGAAAGCGGCTGTTGATCAGCGGCCGCACCGTGTGCTGATCAAATTGATGCTTTTCGGGACTGAGAACCAGTGTCGGTGCAACCTTCTTGACCTTTGCCAGGCCCAGCGCCCGCATCAGGCGGATGTATTGCCAGCCCAGATCGAATTCCCATTTTTTCATCGAAAACTTGGCCGAGCTCGCGTAAGCGTGATGATTGTTGTGCAGCTCTTCGCCGCCAATGATGAAACCCCAGGGCACAATATTCTTGCTCGCGTCCCTGACCTCAAAATTCCGATAACCGCAATAGTGGCCCACGCCGTTGATGACGCCCGCCGCCCAGAAAGGAATCCAAAGCATCTGGGTCAGCCAGATAAGGAATCCCGCGACGGTTCCGAACAGCACGACTTCGATCAGCAGCATCCCAAACAGGCTCAAGTTCAGGAATTTGCCGTAGACGTTCCGCTCCAGCCAGTCGTCCGGCGTACCGGCGCCGTATTTTTCGAGTGTCTCGGTATTGGAGGCCTCCCGGTGATAGAGGAACCATCCACCCCATAGCACAGTGTGTATACCCTTGACGACCGGGCTGTGCGGGTCCTGCTCGGTTTCAACGTTGGCGTGGTGCTTGCGATGAATCGCCACCCACTCTTTTGTCTTCATTCCCGTGGTCATCCAGAGCCAGAAGCGAAAAAAATGGCTCACGGCGGGGTGCAGATCCAGCGCCAGGTGGGTTTGATGCCGGTGCAGGTATATCGTCACGGCTGCGATGGTGATATGCGTCAGCACCAGCGCTACGATTACAGCTCCCCACCAGGGCAATTGCAGCAAACCGTCGAACATCTACTCCTCCTCATTTCTGACTGTTTAACCACTTAAGATAGCACGAAGGAGCGGGTTATTGAAATGCCGTTACCCGGTTGCGATTGCCGCGGCAGGCCAGTACCATCGACGGTCCGTTCCGAATATAAAGAATTCAAGGCGATTCTCATGTTTCAAGGAAGTATGGTAGCGCTGGTGACCCCGATGACGGACGACGGCGCGGTTGATTTCGAAGCCCTGGCGAGACTGGTGGAATTTCATGTTGAAAACGGCACCAATGCGATCATATCGGTCGGCACCACCGGAGAATCAGCGACGCTCGATCCGGAAGAGCACTGCGCGGTCGTGGAGCGGACCATAGCGTACGCGAGCGGCCGGATACCGGTGATCGCCGGGACCGGGGCAAACTCTACCGCCGAAGCCATCCACCTTACCCGGCGCGCGCACGAGCTAGGCGCAGATGCGTGTCTTCTGGTGACGCCCTACTACAACAAACCTACCCAGGAAGGCCTTTATCTGCACTTCAAGGCAATCGCGAATGCCGTGCCGATTCCCCAGATCCTTTACAACGTCCCCAGTCGTACCGCCTGCGACATGTTGACGCCGGTGGTGAATCGCCTGGCAGACATCGACAATATCATCGGGATCAAGGATGCGAGCGCCGAGATCAACCGGGCGAAAGAGCTCGTGGAAATGTGTGCCGATCGTATGCCCGTGGTGGTTTCGGGAGAGGACGGTAACGCGGTGGAGCACATGCGTGCCGGCGGTCGCGGCGTCATTTCAGTCTCTGCGAATGTGGCCCCCCGGCAGATGAGTGACATGTGCGCCGCCGCCCTCAACGGTGATTTCAAACGGGCCAAGAAGATCAACAACGCGCTACAAGACCTGCACGCCGCGCTGTTTCTGGAATCGAACCCGATTCCCGTAAAATGGGCTGTGCAGCAATTGGGCCTCATCGGGGGACACATCAGGTTGCCGTTGACACCATTGTCGGATCACTTCCACGGACAGGTTCGGGCGGCAATGAACAAGGCCGGAGTACTGTGAGCCTCTAGCTCGCATTTTTCACCAGGCGGCTTGGAATTCTTGTTAAGGACTGACGCGACTAAGGTCTTTACTTTTGATTTATAAACAGTCTGTTTCGACAACGCCTATCCCGGCGCTGTTCCATTTTGAGGTAAGCCATGCAGCGAAGTGACCAACTTTACGCAGGAAAAGCCAAATCGGTCTATCTGACGGATTCACCCGAACTTCTGATTCTGCACTTTCGTAACGACACCTCCGCCTTCGATGGCCAAAAGGTGGCGCAGCTCGACCGGAAGGGGATGGTGAACAACAAATTTAACGCGTTCGTGATGCGGGAACTCGAAAAACACGGCATCGCAACGCATTTCGAACGTTTGTTGTCGGACGATGAGTCCGTGGTGAAGCGTCTCGAGATGATTCCCGTGGAGTGCGTCGTCAGGAACATTGCGACGGGGTCCATATGCAAACGCCTTGGTGTGGAGGATGGCATAGACCTCGATCCGCCCACGTTCGAGTTCTTCCTCAAGAACGATCCGCTGCACGATCCGATGATCAACGAGTATCACATCCGATCGTTCGGGTGGGCCACGGAAGAAGAGGTCAAGACTATGATCGAGCGCACTTTCAAGGTGAACGACATACTCAAATCGATGTTCCTCAAAAGCGATATGCTGCTGGTGGATTTCAAACTCGAATTCGGACGCCGCGACGGGAAGCTGTTTCTGGGCGACGAGTTCACCCCCGACGGTTGCCGCATCTGGGACGTAAATACCCGTGAAAAGCTTGACAAGGACAGGTTCCGCCGCAATCTGGGCGGCGTCGTCGAAGCCTATGAAGAGGTCGCGCAACGGCTCGGAGTGCCTTTGCACTGAAAGCCGCAGTTCAGCTGATCTACCGCTAGTGATGCTTCAACTTCGCGGCAGCGCAGCGCATCCTCGATTCCGACTCCGCAAGCTGGAATCTCTGCTGCGCACGAGCCTTCCCGGGCTGAAAGCGGTCTACGCCGAGTTCTGGCATTTCGTCGATACGGCCGCGGACCTGGCGCCGGACAAGGAGAAGGCATTGCGGCGGTTGCTCGACTACGGCCAGAGTGGCGGCGCTGACAATGCGCGTGGAGAGCTGTTTGTGGTCGTGCCGAGGCTCGGTACGATTTCTCCGTGGTCGACCAAGGCCACCGATATCGCGCACCACTGTGGACTGTCGGAGATAAACCGTATCGAGCGCGGTATTGTATGGCGGCTGCAGCAGTGCGCGGGCGAAATCCCGCCGGACGCGGAGTGTGCGCGGATCATCGAGCATATACACGATCCGATGACGGAATCCGTTCTGAGGGACTTCAGCGAATGCGCGGAGATATTCCGGCATTTCGAGCCCCGACCGCTGGAGGTGGTCGATATTCTGAACGGGGGTGTTTCTGCTCTGGCGCGGGCCAACCAGGAATGGGGGATGGCCCTGTCCGACGACGAGATAACTTACCTCATGCGGCAGTTTTCGGATATGGGGCGAAACCCCACGGACGTTGAGCTGATGATGTTCGCCCAGGTGAATTCCGAACATTGCCGTCACAAGATATTCAACGCCAACTGGATTATCGATCAGGAGCAACGTTCCGAAACGTTGTTCAACATGATCCGCGAGAGCCACCGGCGCAACAATGAAGGCACCCTGGTCGCCTACGAAGACAATTCGGCGGTGCTGCGCGGATCGACGGCCGAGCGTCTGTTTCCGGTGGCGCCAGGCCGCGTGTATGAGTATCACGATGAACCGGTCCACATCGTGTGCAAGGTCGAGACCCACAATCACCCAACCGGAATATCGCCTTTTCCTGGCGCCGCAACGGGGTCGGGAGGTGAAATCAGGGACGAGGGTGCTACCGGGACAGGGGCCAAACCCAAGGCCGGATTGACCGGATTCTCGGTGTCCAACCTGCGCATACCCGGCGCCCTCCGGCCCTGGGAGGGGCCGGAACGCCGCCCCGCACGATTGGCCAGCCCGCTGCAGATCATGCTGGAGGGGCCCATCGGGGGCGCTTCGTTCAACAACGAGTTCGGCAGACCCAACATAGCGGGCTATTTTCGCACCTTCGAGCAGCAAATCGTCGATACGCTTGGACAAACGGAGATCCGCGGTTACCACAAGCCGATCATGCTGGCCGGCGGTCTGGGCAACATCCGCGAACAGCATGTCCACAAAAAGGAGATACCGGACGGGTCGGTTATCGTGGTGCTCGGCGGGCCGGCGATGATGATCGGTCTCGGCGGCGGCGCGGCGTCCAGCGTGGCCACGGGCACCGGGGACGAGGCGCTCGACTTCAGCTCCGTTCAGCGTGGAAATCCCGAAATGCAGCGGCGATGCCAGGAAGTCATAGACAGATGCTGGGAACTCGGCGAAGCCAATCCGATGTTGTCTATCCACGACATTGGCGCGGGCGGCTTGTCCAATGCATTGCCTGAACTCGTGCACGGCTCCGGCCAGGGTGCGCATTTCCATCTGCGTGAAATCCTCAATGATGATCCCGGCATGACGCCGATGCAGATCTGGTGCAACGAGGCCCAGGAAAGATACGCGGTCGCCGTGGCAGAGGACAGGCTGGACCGATTCGTCTCTCTTTGCGAGCGTGAGCGATGCCTGTATTGCGTCGTCGGGCGTGCAACGGCAGAGCAGCTTTTGCTGCTGGAGGACGCGCATTTCGATGACCTGGGTGCGCCGATGAATACCCCGATTCACATGCCGATGCAGGCGTTGTTTGGCAATACACCGGTCATGACCCGAAATGTAAGGGCTACACTCATGGCATCGAGAGCGCTCGAGCTTGACGGTGTCACTGTCGCCGATGCGCTGGATCGCGTGTTGCTTCTGCCCGCGGTTGCCGACAAGACTTTCCTCGTCACCATTGGCGACCGCAGCGTTGGCGGTTTGGTTTGCCGTGAGCAGATGGTCGGTCCATGGCAGGTGCCCGTGGCGGATGTTGCGGTAACGTCCGCCGGCTACACCACCTACCACGGCGAGGCGATGGCCGTTGGAGAGCGATCTCCTCTTGCCGTCCTCGATGCGCCGGCCAGTGGTCGCATGGCGGTAGCCGAGGCCCTGCTCAATCTGGCCGCTGCCGACATCAGGTCTTTAGGTGAAGTCAAACTCTCCGCTAACTGGATGGCCGCGGCTGGCCACCCGGGCGAGGATGCCGCTCTGTTCGAAACCGTGCGGAGCGTGGCAGTCGAATTCTGCCCCGGGCTTGGCATCTCCATTCCCGTGGGCAAGGACTCCATGTCGATGAAAAGCGTCTGGAGCGACGCCCAGGGCGACCACGCGGTGGCCGCACCCGTTTCACTCATCGTGAGTGCGTTCGCTCCCGTCGATGACGTCAGAAAGACACGGACACCTCAAGCGGTCTATCGCGAAGATGCTGAATTCTGGCTCATCGATCTGGGCAAAGGACGGAACCGCCTCGGTGGTTCCGCACTGGCCCAGGCGTATGGCCAGATGGGCGATTCGGCCCCGGATGTCGACGATCCCGGGTTGATCAGGAATGCCTTCCTGGCCATACAGCAATTGATCGAGAAGGGCTGGATTTGCGCCTACCACGATCGCTCCGATGGCGGCGTCATCGCGACCTTGCTTGAAATGAGTTTCGCCGGGCGTATCGGTCTCGATGTCGATGTGGCATCTTTGAACGGAACCCGGGACGAAGCGGGCATCCTGGGCCTGCTCTTCAACGAAGAAGCGGGCGCGGTCATTCAGATCGATTCGGAACACCGGGGACGGATTTTGAAGGTTATCGATTCTCATGGCCTGCGAGCCGTTACCCACCGCATTGCGACGCCACGGGACGATCACCGCATTCGCATCCTGGATGACGGTCGGGTACTGCTGGACGCGGCCAGGGTGGATCTGCATCGGAAGTGGTCGGAAACTACGTGGCGCCTGCAGGCGCTCCGGGACAACGAAGACTGCGCGAACGCGGAACACGGCAGAATACTCGATACGGCAGATCCCGGTCTGCACGCATCTCTGACCTACGATCCGTCGCAATTCGATCAGCCGGCCATATCGAAGACGCCGCCTCGCGTAGCCATCCTGCGCGAGCAGGGGGTCAATGGGCACATCGAGATGGCGGCCGCTTTCAAACGGGCCGGATTCATCGCGACGGACGTCGCCATGCACGACCTGCTGGCGGGCCATCTCAAGCTGTCGGAATTTCAGGGCCTTGCCGCTTGCGGCGGATTTTCATTCGGCGATGTGCTGGGCGCTGGTGGCGGATGGGCCAAATCTATCCTGTTCAACGAGGGTCTGCGAGATCAGTTCCAGGAATACTTCTTCAGGGAGGACGCTTTTACACTGGGCGTGTGCAACGGCTGCCAGATGCTCGCGCATCTCAAGGCACTCATCCCGGGAGCGGGCCACTGGCCCAGGTTCGTTAGGAACCTGTCCGAGCAGTTCGAAGCCCGTTACGTCATGGTCGAGGTGGCGCCGAGTCCGTCGGTTCTGCTGTCGGGGATGCAAGGATCGCGGCTTCCGGTGGTCGTTTCCCACGGTGAAGGCAGGATCGAATTGGCCTCGGATTCGGGCCTCGACCGCCTGCACGGTGCGGCCGCGCTCCGATTCGTCGATAACCGCGGGGTTGTGACGGAAACTTATCCCTACAATCCCAACGGGTCTGCCTTGGGAATTACAGGACTCAGCAATGACAACGGCAGGGTGACCATCATGATGCCGCACCCCGAAAGGGTATTCAGAACGGTGCAATGCTCGTGGGCGCCGGATCATTGGGATGAGGACGGCGGCTGGATGCGGCTTTTCCGTAACGCGCGGGAGTTCGTGTAGACTCCCAAAAAATGGCACCAATCCCAAAGGCTGGTCGTATTTCCACTGGGCGCGGGATCTCCTGCGCGGCGACTGGAGTGACGTCGCGCCACTGATGGCGCTTGGCGGCATCGTGCTAATCATCGGCTGGGCGATATTCCTGCGGGCGACCACCCGGTCTCTTGGTGTATTCGGTACTTTTCTCGCCATCGCATTTTTTGCCATCCTGATATGGCTCCTCATGACCTGGTTTCCCGCACTGACGGGCAATTCGGAGTTGATCTATATGCTGCTCACCGGTGTAGCGGGGGTCCTTTCCATCGGTATTTCCTGGTCTCACATCAGGAGGCGGGTGACCGGCCAGATTGACGTGGACGAAGCGGACATCTGATCCGTGCGGCAATACCTGGACTTGATCGATCACGTGCTCTCCGAGGGGACACGCAAGCTCGACCGCACCGGCACCGGGACGCTCAGCGCCTTCGGCTACCAGATGCGTTTCGATCTGCATGAGGGTTTTCCCCTGGTTACCACCAAAAAGCTGCACCTCAAATCCATCGTTCATGAGCTGCTCTGGTTCCTCAAAGGCGATACCAATGTCCGCTATCTGAAACAGAATGGTGTGAGCATCTGGAACGAATGGGCGGATGAACATGGCAACCTGGGCCCGGTATACGGCTATCAGTGGCGATCCTGGCCCACGCCGGACGGCGGTAAGATCGACCAGATCTCCTGCGTTGTCGACAAAATCCGCTCCGACCCGGATTCACGACGGCTGATCGTGAACGCATGGAATGTGGCCGACGTCGATAGAATGGCTCTTCCGCCGTGCCACGTCCTGTTCCAGTTCTATGTTGCGGACGGGAAGTTGTCATGCATGCTCTATCAGCGGAGTGCGGATGTATTCCTGGGCGTCCCTTTCAATATCGCATCTTATGCACTATTGACGCTGATGATTGCGCAGGTTAGCGGGCTCGGGGCCGGCGAGTTTATCCACACGCTCGGCGACGCCCACCTTTATCTGAATCATCTGGACCAGGCGAGGGAGCAATTGGGCCGGGAACCTTACCCGATGCCCACCATGAAACTGAATCCCCGGATAATGGATATCTCAGGCTTCACTTACGATGACTTCGAACTGCTCGAATACCGCAGCCACGCACATATAGCCGCACCAATCGCAGTCTGAGCATGACTCCGCTCGTCTCCATCATCGTGGCAATGGATCGCAACCGGCTGATTGGAAGCGATGGCCGATTGCCGTGGCATCTGCCCGCTGATCTCAGGCATTTCAAACAGACTACCCTTGGCAAGCCCGTGGTCATGGGCCGGAAAACCTACGAATCTATCGGCAAGCCCTTACCGGACAGGACCAATATCGTCGTCACGCGGGACGATAATTATCAGGCGCCAGGCTGTATCACTTCCTCATCACTCGATCAGGCGATCCAATCCGCCGGCAATGTGGAAGAGCTGATGATCGTCGGGGGTGCTGATCTTTACCGCCAGGCATTTCCGCGAGCGACGCGGTTGTACCTGACGCGTATCGACGCCGAATTCGAAGGCGATACCTGGTTTCCGGATTTCGACGCGAATCAATGGAAAGTCACCGCGAAATCGGACCACGAGGTGGATGATCGCAACCGTTTTCCTTACTCCTTCGCCACATTGGAGCGGCTGCCGGATTGAAATGTTTTACACAATTTCGATTTTCTGCCGACGGATGAAAACAGTTGCATGCAGGTCCTGACCGAGGTGTGGAGAAATGTCGTGTAACTATATGAATATTAAGCGTTTACTCGTTTTGCGTATTTTTTAATCAATTTAACGCAAGACGACCATTGGTCGGTTCATCAGCGTTGCGAACGGTGTTTATCAACAGAGTTATCCACAGAAATTGTGGATAAGGACGGATGCTTATATCGTGGCGGTGATCTCTCCTAGTTTTTTCGTCAGCAGGTAGTTTTCCCTGTAGTCGATGGGGATCACAATGAGGCTCGGCCCCTGTTCCCCGAACGCCGCCTCGAGTGTGGGGCGCAGCTCTTGGCTGTTGTCACAGCGGCGCCCGTGCCACCCAAAGGAGCTGGCCAGTTCCATCCATTCGGGATTGCCGAAGCCGAGATCGGTGTGGCGCCCGAATTCGTTCGATTGTTTCCAGGCAATCAGACCGTACTCGTTGTCTTCCCACACCATCATTACCAGATTGCAGTTCAACCGCTTTGCCGTCTCCATCTCCTGGACATTCATCAAGAATCCGGCATCACCCGCAATGCCAAGTATGCGTCTGTCCGGATGGATCAGGGATGCGGCGATCGCACCCGGCAGCGCGAAGCCCATTGAGCAGAAACCGTTGGGAATGAGGCAGGTGTTGGGTTCGTGGCAGTGATAGTGTCGTGCAATCCACATTTTGTGCGCACCGACATCCGACAACAGTATGTCCTCCGGGCCCAGCACCTGGCGGGCGTCCCAAAGCGCTTTCTGGGGACGAATGGCGCCATTTTGATCATCTCCGCTGTACTCCGCCAGGTCGGTAGACATGGCGGCACGGGCTGCCCGCTGGCCTTGAAGTTCGAATGATGGTGAACCGTTTGCGTCGATCCGCTCGTTTATCATCCAGAGAAAATGGGCCAGATCGCCGACGACTTCGATCTCGGGATGGTAGTGTTCGTCGATTTCGGCAGGCAGAAAATCCGCGTGGATAATCGTTTTGTTCTTGCCCGGGTTCCACAGTCTGGGGTGATATTCCACCATGTCGAAGCCAAGGGTGATGACCAGGTCGGCCTCGTCCAGGACAAGGTTCATACGGTCCTTGCTGCCCAGACCAACAGTGAATAGACAGTAATCGCTGTCCATGTCCACGGCACCCTTGGCCATGAACGTGCTTATGACCCCGATGCCGGTTTTGTCGCACAGCATGCGCAACTGCTTGCTGGCCCTGCGGCGTATACATCCGTTACCCGCAAGGATCACCGGTTTTCTAGCGTTCCGCAGCATACTGAACGCGGCATCCACGATCTTGTCGTCCGGTACGGCCCGTCGAAATCGGCGTGGTGGAATCGGACTCGCCTGGGTATCCAGCTTGGCCAGATCCTCGGCCAGCTCGATATGAACCGCCCCGGGCTTTTCGGTGCGGGCCAATCGCACAGCCTTGCGCACGACTTCCGGGATGGTATCGGGATGCCGGATGGTCTCCGCCCATTTCGTGACCGGCTCGAACATTGCCACGACGTCCATGACCTGATGTGATTCCTTGTGCAAACGTCTGGTGGCCCCCTGTCCCGTCAGTACCAGCATGGGTGCCCGGTCCATGTTGCCGTCGGCGACGCCGGTGATCAGATTTGTCGCTCCCGGACCGAGGGTGCCGAGGCAGCCAGCGGGATTGCCGGTGAGCCTGCCATAGATTTCCGCCATGAAAGCCGCACCCTGCTCGTGGCGCGTCAACACGAACCTCACTTTGTCCGACTGTTCCAGCGACATCATGAAGTCGGCATTCTCTTCCCCCGGTACCCCGAAGATGTACTGGATACCTTCGGATTCCAGGCACTTGACGAACAAATCAGATGCTTTCATTTTAGCGCCATGCAATCGCACCGAGAATAAATGGTGTGCTGGGGAGAATCAATACCGGTCGGCAGGATGCCGTCTGCTGAGTACCTACCAGTGTACCCAGCCTGTCCTGCGCCATCGCTCGGTATCCTGGTGAGAAACGCGGGTTAGAGTTCATGCACGGGGTCGGGCTCCTGGATTAACTTTCCGTCGTTGCTCATTCTCTGCTCCTGCTGCAAGCGCCACATTTCGGCATAGTGAGCGTTGGCCTCGAGCAGTTCACGGTGGGTGCCGCTCTCGGTTACGCGGCCTTTTTCAAGCACTAGAATACGATCCGCATCGATGATGGTCGACAGCCGGTGTGCAATTACGAGCGATGTCCTGTTTTCAGCGATCTCGTTCAATGCCTTCTGTATGGCTTTCTCGGATTTCGAATCGAGCTGAGAGGTGGCTTCGTCAAGGATGAGGATGGGAGGATTTTTGAGCACCGTCCTTGCGATTGCCATCCGCTGCTTCTCGCCACCGGACAGTTTTAGGCCGCGCTCCCCGACCAGGGTATCGTACCCGTCGGGTAAAGTTTCTATGAAATGATCCAGATGAGCGAGCTTAGCTGCATGCCGGATCTCCCCGAAGGTGGCGTCCGGACGTCCATATCGTATGTTGTATTCGATGGAATCGTTGAAAAGCACCGTATCCTGCGGTACTACGCCGATTGCCGACCTGAGTGATTGCTGGGTCAGGTCCCGAATGTCGATTCCATCCACGCTGATACTGCCGGAGGTGACATCGAAGAACCGATAGAAAAGTCGTGCAAGAGTCGATTTACCCGACCCGCTTGATCCCACCACGGCAATTTTATTTCCAGGCGGGATGACGATATCCACGTCGTGCAGGATCTGCCGATCCGGATTGTAGGCAAAACACACCTTGTCGAACCGGATCTCGGGACTGATCGTGTGCAGTTCGGAAGCTTCTGGCCTGTCCCTGATTTCCGTTTCCTCGTCCAGCAGCGCGAACATCCTGTCCATGTCCGTCAGGCTGTGCTTGACCTCTCTAAAGATGGTCCCGAGAAAATTGAGGGGGATGTAAAGCTGAATCAGAAACGCGTTGATCATTACGAAGTCCCCCACGGTCATATCCCCGGAAACAACCCCGCCGGCGGCCATTACCATAAGAATCGTAACACCGGCACCGATGATCACGCCCTGGCCGCAGTTGAGAAAAGATAGCGAGACCTGATTTTTGATCGACGCATTTTCCCATGCTTGCATGTTGTCGTCATATCGCCGCGACTCGAAATCTTCGTTTCCAAAGTACTTCACGGTTTCATAGTTGATCAGGGAGTCCACGGCGGCGCTGTTGGCTTGGGAATCCGCATTATTCATATCGACGCGGAACTTTATACGCCACTCCGTAACGTTGTAGGTATAGATGAAATAGACGGTAACGGTGGCGAGCGTAACCAGCGCGAACCAGATACCGAAGCTATAAAATAGAATTGCGCAAACCACGAGAATTTCGAACACCGTCGGAGCGATGCTGAATACCAGGAAATTGAGCAGCTGAGCGACGCTCCGGCTGCCGCGTTCGATATCTCTGGAAATACCGCCGGTCTGCCGGTCCAGGTGGAAGCGAAGAGACAACCGATGCAGATGCTCAAATACCTTGAGAGCGATCTGACGGGTGGTCTGCTGGGATGCCTTTGCAAAAACCGCATTACGGAGTTCCTGGAACAGGATCGTGCAGAACCTGAGCAGACCATATCCCACCAGCAAAGCGATGGGTATGGTTAGTGTGACGGCGGCGCCGCTCACGTTGAGACCGTCGACCACCGCCTTGAGCGCGATCGGCACACCCACGCTGGCAAGTTTGGCAAGTATGAGGAGAACCAGCGCGAGCACGATCCTGACCGGAAACTGCTTCATATAGGGCAGCAACGCCGTGAGCGTCTTCCAGTCGTTTCGATTACCGGAGGGGAGTTCCGTTCTTTTGATTAGCAAGGCGGCCGATTTTTTTATTGGTCCATGGGTTTATGGGGCCAATGGACCCAAATCCAATCCCGCTCCCTTATACTACCCATCCGGGGTAAATGCGAATCGACGGGTCGGCAATATTTAGCCGCCCGAACGCGTCGCCGTCATCAGCGACCCTGTCCAGCTATGGTGATTTGAGTTATATGGATTTGCACTACGAAGAATTTGGCAGCGGGGCCCCGCTTGTACTGGTGCACGGGCTGTTCGGTTCGAGCACGAACTGGCGGGGTGTTGCGAAGCTGCTTTCCGATCGTTTTCACGTCATCACCGTCGATCTTCCCAACCATGGACGATCCCCTCATGGCGGCACCATGACTTACGCAGATATGAGTACGTCGCTGCGGGAGACCCTTGGCAATATCGAAGATCCCCCGGTGGGTTGGGTAGGGCACAGTATGGGAGGCAAGGCGGTGATGGATCTGGCGTTGACCTACCCGGAGCTGGTCGATCGACTCGTCATCGTCGATGTCGCACCGGTGCGGTACTCGCACAGCCACACGCATTTTATCGATGTCATGATCGAACTGGATATTGGATCACTGAGAAGCCGGGCCGACGCCGATCGCATATTGTCGACCAGGATCGTGGACGCCCCGACCAGGCTTTTCCTGCTGCAGAACCTTGTCGGGGCAAACGGCGGATTACGCTGGCGACTCAATCTTCCGGTGCTGGCTGAATATCATGACGACCTAATGGATTTTCCCGATCATTCCGGCAGGAGATTCGATGGTCCGGTTCTGTTTGTGACCGGCGGCCAGTCCGACTACGTTACGTCGGCGCATCGCGAAGCCATTCTGCAGAAGTTTCCAGGCGCCGGCTTTGAAACGATCCACGGGGCGGGCCACTGGGTGCACGCTGACAAACCCGTGCACACCTGTGAAGCCATTGCCCGTTTTTTGAATGGAAACTCATAAACTGCATTCAAAACAGAAGGTTATAGTAACGGAACCTATCCCGGGACTATTTTGTCTTTGTATCTTAGAGAGGAACGTGACCGCGCATTGCGATGACTTCGAGAAAGAATAACCTGTCCGAACCGGTCTCAGTTGACATGCGAAAACCGCGTCAGGAGAAATTCGAGATCCTTGTCGAAGGCCTTTCCGGAGATCTGTACCGTTATGCGTACTGGATGTGCCGGAACCGTGTACAGGCGGAGGAACTGGTGCAGGAAACGTTTTTGCGCGCTTGGCGGGGAATCGACTCCCTGCGCGAGGCGGATTCGGCGAAAGCCTGGCTGTTTACGATCTTCAGGCGTGAATACGCACGGCAATTCGAACGCAAGCGCCTGGAGATTCGGGATATCGATGATATGGCTGAACTACCATCGGCTAGCCCCGGCTTCGACACGTCAACGGAGGCGTTCGTGCTGCGCCAGGCTCTGGCAAGGCTTCCCGAGGACTACCGTGAGCCGTTGATAATGCAGGTGCTTGGTGGATTCAGCTGTGAAGAAATTG
>CAMYOI010000069.1 GCA_947259955.1 uncultured Gammaproteobacteria bacterium | reverse complement strand
CCCGACCTGCAGTCGATGTCGCCCCGCCGCCGGACGGATCCACCGGTATATCCGCGGCCCCACGGTTCGCCCTGGAAATCGGTTCTGTGGGTTGTCACCTAGCCTTCAACACCGCGTCAGACTGGGTGGACCTCCGTCGATGACGTCCGATCCATAGAACAAACGGTCGAGGCCCGCCCAGTATGCCGCAGCTTCGCACATGGGACAGGGGCGCGAGGTGGAATACATGTCACAGCCACCCAGATACCGGTTTCGTAGACTCCTCGCGGCATCCCGAATGGCTTCCATTTCAGCATGCGCCGTCGGGTCCCCGTCGACGACCACCCTGCTCGGACCCCGGCCGACGACCTGGCCTGCTCTGACGATCACCGCGCCGTAGGCCTGGTCCCCGCGCTCGACCGCGTGTCGTTTGAGGTCCAGGGCCAATCGCATGAATCGAGCCCGATCGGCCGCGCCTGGAGCGGAGTACGAAGAAGCACCGGACACCGCGACATTCGATACCGGCATCACGGCGCTCGCCAACGGCAGAGAAAGAAGCCGCAGGATCAGACGCCGGTAGTGGGCACTAGAAGCAGTCATGAGTTCGGCTCGTTACAAATGGCGCGCACCGCGGATCCAAACAGCGGTTCCATGTTCGACAGCAACTCCGCAGTCGGTTTGAGCGCCGCCCGGGTATAGGTAAAGATCACGCTGTGACCTACGCCGCCGTCCAGCACGATGTCGGTCTGCACGAGCGGAGATTCCGTGACTTCGCCGCTCGAGGTCCGTGGGGGCACCATGGGGGCGCAAACCGGCCGCACTATCAGCGACTTGTTGGTAGGTCCGGAACGCAAGGATTCCGGGTCGAGGTTCTTCATGACGCCTCCATGGGGTTCACTATCGGCATATTACATCCCTTGTGGTTCCGTCAACAGACGCCGGCCGCGCTCGCAAGGGAAACCAATGGTACCGGATTTTCGCGACCAAATACGGTCGCGGTCGCGGCGGTCTCGTTCAGTCCATGATCTCAAATGGCCGAAACGGGTTCAGTCATTTAGGCAATACTGATATTCACTGTGCTCGACTGGCGGCAGTAGGACCTGCCATGGCAGACCAAGCAAATAGGCCTGGGCGCGTATGTTTCGCTGCACCGCGTGCGTCGGGGCCCGGCCACATATAGCGGGCATTCGATAATTGAGAAGATTAAGATATTTACGCCCGCTTTATACGTCAACGGACATCCAGGCATTTAAAGCGAATGACTGCAACCGAACCACTGTCGTCACACTTGGCATCTGACCTATTAGTCGAAGCTGCTCCCCACCCACTGGTGGATTTCAATGGTAATGTGCTCGAGCCCAAGGTTCTTCGGGATGCGTGCTTTGTATTGCTCTGGGGTTAAGGGTTCGTGCGCCACAACTTTGACAATCACCGCATAGACGCTGGGACCTATTGACCACAAATGAAAGTCCGCAACTGCACTGCCCCCATCATCTTCAATACTTTGATGAATGGCGTTGCGAATCTTCTCTGGACCCTGCCGATCAAGCAAAATCTCGCTAGTTGTGCGGAGCAGGCCAAATGACCAGCGGGCCACCAGGATCGACCCGACAATACCCATCGCAGGGTCCATCCAGATCAATCCAAAATACTTCGCGGCGAGCAAGGCTATTATCGCCAGCAGAGACGTCAAGGCATCCGCCATCCGTGCAGGTAGGCCGACCTCAGATTATGGTCACGGTGATGGGCGTGGTGATGAGAATGATCTCCCTCACCGTGGTGGTGATCATCTACTCCCAGAATAAATACAGAAACACCATTAACCACCAGCCCGAGCACAGCGACCACGATGGCCTGGTCGAAGATGATCTGAACTGGATTTGCTAAACGATCCAGACTCTCCCACGCCATAAGGAGAGCAAATACTGCCAACAGTATCGCACCGGTAAAGCCTCCAAGTGCATTGACCTTACCGGTTCCGAAACTGAACTCTTTATCGTGGGCATGACGACGTGCGTAGATATAGGCGAAGGCGCTGATGCCAAGTGCGACTGTGTGCGATGCCATATGAAGCCCGTCTGCTAGCAGGGCCATTGACCCAAACAGGACGCCTGTGACGATCTCCACAACCATCATGCTGCCGGTGATGGCAATGACGATCAGCGTACGCAGCTCTCCAGGTCGCTTACGATCCTGTCCGAAAGCGTGACTGTGTTGCCAAAGATGGAGGTTATCGCGATGCATGATGAACTGCGTAGGGAGATATTTCCCTCGAATAGGCTGTATAGAGAGATATTTCAGACAAATACCCTTCGCGCCGCCAGAATAGCAAACAGCAGGAATATCGTACCACCAATCCGGTGCAACCAGTGAATAGGTAGCCGTTGCAGTACTGTACGACCGGCCCAGACTCCAAGCACCGAAACCATCACCAACGCGCTTGTGGCACCTAACCATACATGCAAAGAAGACAAACTGCTTGCCAGTCCCGCCACTGCGATCTGTGTTTTGTCGCCAAACTCAGCCACCAGGATCAATAATAGTGTTGTGATGAATATTCCGTGGCCAGGTTTTTCTTCCAAATTCTGAGACTTCTTATCCTCCCGGCTGAGCAACGCGTGAATTCCAAACACGCCAAACAACACCGCGACTATCGCGGCAATCCAGCGTTCTGGTACCCAAGCGGCTACTCCCGCCCCGAAAATTACTGCCAGAGTATTTAAGATCATAAACGCTAATGTCGCACCCAAAAGCACCGGCCAATGGCGGTGACGTGCTGCCAGGGTCATGCATACCAATTGGCTCTTGTCACCAATCTCCGCCACAGAGACGAGAGAAAACGTCGATAAGAAGACGGAGGCGGATTCAGGTAACAGCATCAGTGAATAGAATTTTTTCGTCTGGAAATAAAACCAATCTGTTCGATGTATCGCTTTGATCTTCAAAATAAAAAAATCGAGAGCGATGAAAATGGAGTTATGGATTATGCCCGACAACGGAGAATTTGTATGTTAAGTTACTCTTGTAACACAACGTACACCATTTCGACATGGCTTCCTGACTAGCCGGAGTAAGAGGAAAAACGCAATAGTATCAAGCGCGACGAATACTCAGGAGGGACAACTCAAATCCCCCACTTGTGCCAGTCCTTTTTCTGCAGACGATTCCGAACAAACCCGCACGCTATTGCTTTTCCTTTCCGTTCGAGACTCTCTGCAACGTGCACCAACTTATCGAGTTCATGCAGAGAAATGTTTGCGTCCTTGATCCACTTTGCGCAAGCGCCGACCCAGCGACCGTTCGCATACCTACCGACAACCATCGTCAGCTTTTCGTGATGCTCTGTTGCTGCGCGATCGCAAATCTCGAAGTCTCTTTGTGTAGATACTCCTTAACCTGTTGAAAAACCGGATCCATTTTGGATTAAATGAACTACCCTCGTCTACAAGACGAGACGTTCGGGCCTGCCTCGTGGGCCCAAGCAGAGGCCGAGCCGGCCGCTATTTGACCTCGAATTCGAAACCGACCTCGATCTGGTATCCCACCGTTTCTTCATCCGGTTGAGAGGCGCTTCCGAGTTCAAAATCAAGACGGTTGATCGTGAAACTGCCGGTTGCCTTGGGTTCCTTTTCTACGTAAACCAGGTCCATCGGAAATATCAGATCTCTGGCAATGCCCTTGATTCGCAAGGTGCCGGATGCAGAGTAGCGGTCTTCGCCGACGGCCACCAGTTCCCTGGAAGTGAAACTCGCCTGTGGATGATTTTTCACATCGAACCAATCGTTGCCCAGCAGCGTCGCGTCGATTTGACTGGTACCGGTAGTCACTGTTGCCGTATTTACCGTTGCATTGAGGCTGCTGTTGGCAGGATTGTTCCTATCGAGCAACAGTTCCACCACCGATTCGGAAAACGATCCCTGCGATTCCTGGTTCTGCACCGTGAAAGTAAAATGAACCCGGCTTTCTCCGGCGCCTAAAGGTTTTGAATTGCCCCCGCTATAACCAAAACCAATGAGACCAACAACAATGAAAACGATGGCGCTCGTCAACGGGACGATACCAACCGCCCACTTGCCGTCGGGTGTTTTCGGGGACATGCGGTTCATCATGCCATCATGCAATATGATCTGATGGCGCAACGCTGCGCCAATATGCGCAACCAGCAGCAGTATCAGCGCGGAGCCCGCAAACTCGTGAATCTCGGCGAAGAACGATGAGACCTCATCTTTGTTGGGCAACGAATCGAAGGGGGCAAGGTGCGGCCAGTGGATATAGTTGAAAATTACTGTCGGTAGCTCGAGAGGCGATGCTGACACCATGATCCAGCCGCTAACCGGGATCACTATGATAAGCAGGTATAGCAGTAGATGAGCAGCAGCTGCGGCATACATCTCCCACGTTTTCAAATGACCGGGCAACGGAGGCGGACGATGGGTAAGACGCCACAACAGTCGGCATACAATCAGTACCATTGCAACGATACCGAATGATTTATGCCATTGCGTCAGCAGAAACCGCAGTGGGTCAGATTCCTCCAGGCTGACCATGTACTTGCCGACGGCGAGCATTCCTATGATCAGTATCGCAATAAGCCAGTGAAAGCCGATCGCGATACCGTGATAGCGTTGTGTAGTGTCGTTCATCGGCAGTTGAAATGATGCGATTCAGCGATTGCTCGCTGCCGTTCTTCCCATTTTGTCGGACCTCAGTGGTGCTTTTCCGAGGACGATTGGCCAGATATTACGTTTATATGACTTAATCCCGCACTAGAAACAAAGACAGCGCCCGCCGGGCGCTGTCTTTGTTGATCCGGGATTCGACTGAACTACTTGGCTTGTAACTCGGTATTGATTTCTATCACGATAGGTCCAGTTGGAAAGCTGCCCACGCTGAAGTCCATGTTATCAATCTCGGTTGTCGCCTTGAATGCGACCCAGTCGCCCTTGTAGTAATCGAAGAACTTGGCCACGGGATGTTCTCCCCGGTGCGTCATTTCGGTTTTAAGAGTCACGGGCTTGGTGACGCCATGAATCGTGAGATCGCCCGTCACGTCAAAGCTTTGCTCACCTGTCTGTTTAATGGCTGTGCTTTGAAAAGTGATTTCCGGGTAGGTTTCCACTTCCAGAAAGTTCTCGCTTTTCAGGTCCACGTCCAGCGCTTCGAAACCAGAAGAGAGACTGTTCGCATCGATTACAACGCTGATAGACGATTTCTCGATATCATCCGCGAGATTCAACGTACCTGTCGCCACTGTGAACTCGGCATGCTGTGTCGACACTCCGGCATGACTCCACCCGAACAGTACCTCCGTATGGCCCTGATCCGTTTTATATGTTTGATCTGCGAATGCGACACCGGGTACCACAGCCAGGGCTGCAATCGCCCAGGCGCTAAGCAAAAATAACTTCTTGATGTGCATGAATTGACCTCCCCTCGGGACGTTGAAAGTGATTGGCGTACTACGAAAGCCGTGTGACAGCAGTTAACAAAGAAAATTCCGTAAACGAACAAAATCGAGTTGGCAAGGCGCAACCCGTTTGCACGTATCCAGACATTCGCCTGCGCACTTCACCCGTGCATAAAAAAATGCGAGCGCCATCAGGACGTTGGGCCTGGTTTTCAGACTAGCGACGGTTGGATCACCGTCGGCACCGCCAATCAGCGTAACTGGCTGAGACTGGTCGACGTGCTGGACGACGGGTTGATCTGTTATTTTGATCTATTAACGTGATTGTCTTAAATAGAACTATAATTGGATTCTGAGTACGTGATAATCATGCAATTTGAGATAGATTTGTTCTAAATACAGGACAATGAGCCTAAATCTGGACAACATGGCGATCTTCGTTGCCATCGCAGACGCAGGTGGTTTCACGGCCGCGGCACGAGCACTTGGGTTGCCAAAATCAACGGTGAGTCGGCGGCTGTCAGAATATGAGCGTAGCCTCGGAATCGCACTGTTCAACCGCTCGACGCGGTCGTTGTCGCTCACAGACGAAGGGGTCCATTACTACTCAAACGCCAAGCCTGTCGTAGATGCGGCCATTGACGTGGGTCGCGCGATGGCGGACCGGTCGACGGAGCCCGCCGGCCTCATCCGGCTGACAGCAACAGCCGCGATCGGACAATATCTTCTGGCGCCCGCTCTCAACGCATTTCTCGACCAGCACCCAGACGTGCAAATCGAACTACGACTAACCGACACGCGTATAAATCTAATCGAAGGTGGGCTCGATCTGGCAATTCGAATGGGTGAGCTGGAGGACAGCCAGCTCGTCGCCCGCAGGCTTACAACGGTGACGCTGTTGGTCGTGGCGGCTCCCGATTTGATTGCAAAATTAGGAACGCCAAATCATCCGTCGGACCTCACTAACATGGATTGCCTGGTTCTGGCACAAAGCTTGAGCACTTGGCGCTTCGCCGACGGAGTGCAAGTTCCAGTTCACTGGCGGCTCGCTACCGGCAACATGTTGCTAGCGCGAGACGCGGCGCTTTCGGGGCGCGGCTTTGCCTTACTCCCCGACTTCATGGTCGCTGACGATCTCCTCGATGGGCGGTTGGTCCGTGTGTTGGCCGAGTATCCCGCGCCGCCCGTCACCGCTTCCATTGTCGCACCGCGCCAACGATATCGCTCCCTGGCGGTACGCAGACTCATGGAGCACATCATCGATTGGCATGACATTATGGGACAGACCACGTTTTAAAGATTGAGACCAAAATGAACACCATAATCCGAGAGTTATGAGCGGTTGCTTTGGCCGTCCAGAGACTACCGCGGCGTAACAATTGGCACCGCTTTAGTCGTTCTAAACAATGTATTTTTCGAGTATTTAGGAGCCCATCGCGCTTCTTACTCCGAGTGGCCGCTCATGGCCGGTTGCTGTCTGTGAAGTGAAGCAAATTATCTACTGGAACCTGTAAAATCCCACCGGCAGTAATGGCACCCATTGCAGCCCGTCGAAATTTGAGTGTTCGGATCAGATTACGACGGAAACGTAGGTGCGCTTTCGGCCAGCAAGAGACATTCGTTGCTACATAACCAGCAAGTTGCTCCTTCATCTCAGCTCCAAAGCTCAGTTTATTCATGCAGCATGGCGTACAACTCGGGGATATCCTCTTTAAGTTGGTCAAGATTAACTGGCTTTGCTTCCATATCAAGGGCGTATGTTCCAACGGCGCTGCGCACGATAACCGCAACCGGATCTATACTTCCATGTAATACGCAGCTGGTGTTAGTTTTGTGGTAACGAAGATCAACAGACTCTACTGCAATGAGCGTAAGATTAGAGTTGTTGAAGAATTCACTGGTACGCAATTTACCCATTTACTGCTCTGCCATGCGAATTTGTCTTATCCCATGCCAAATCGACGGTGACAGCAGTAATAACATCGTTAGATAGACCATTTGCAATGGAATAATTCGAACACTTCCACTGCTGTCTAATTCAAAGGTCGTATCCAAGAATTCTGGTTCAATTGCGATTGATGCTTCTCGAACGTTGGCAAGTAGTCCCACCGTCGGTCCAAGAATGCCCCATAGTCGTCCTGTATCTGCTGGATCACCTAACCCAACACGAACACGTAGCCTTAGGTTCTTTTTATGAACCGCGTGCCACAGATTACCAATAAATCTAAAGATCCGTCGACGAAATGCCTTATGTCGTATAACAGCGAAGAAATTTCGCTTTCCGCTTGATGAACGCTTCCAGCGACCAACTTTCTGCTCCATTTCTTCATCTTCCGAAGAAGGGGCCTTAGGTTTGAACGGCGGAACCCGGAAGTGAACAAGACCAAAGGCCCATTGCAGTTCGATTTCGTTTTGAAAGAAATGCTTCCAAGATACCTGAAAGGTCAATGTGAGCGGAATCGCCAATAGGACGATTAAGAACAGTAGAAATGCCACCACTCCGGTAAGCATGGGAATTGCGGTCTGTTAATCCGATGTCTCGCCGCCTTTCCCGGATACAGTCTTACCAATTGTTTCAGCGACCTTCTCCAGCACCGATGTGGTACCGGACTTGATCGGTTCGACCCTAACACCATCTTCATTGATAATGATAAGAGCTACGGGTTTTACGCCGCCGCCACCGCCGGTCCCACCACCTTGGCCACTACCTTTTTGTGGTTCAGTACCCCTGCCTCCGCCGACACCAAATCCAAAACCAACATTCACAAGAGGAATCAGGGTATTACCTTCGATTGTTATTGGTTCACCAACAACTGTCTTCGTGTTGAGCATGCGCTCGATTTCACCAACAGCTTTGTCGAATAGGTTTTCAATCTCTTCCATTATCGTCTCCGATGTCAAACTAACTCTGAAAATAATCGCATTTGTACTCTGGGTGGCAGATATTCAAACCACAATTAGTATCAATTCGATGTTTTTAGTCTAAACCTAAATAGCTACGGTCCCATGATGTAGATCAAAGTTCGACAAAGTACATTAAACAATCGTGCGGTTGAACTATGCCCGAGTGACCGCAATGGGCCGATTGCTGACCGTTGCGGTGCAGCATAGAACTGTCCCACAAAGCTGCCCTCGGTGTCTCACAAACGGTTGTTTATTAGAGACTCCATAAATCGGGCCAAAATCACTCAAAACGTCTCTCAAAACTATCTTTCTTAACCGTTGCTCCTAACTATGGTGGTGTTAATGGATTATGAGAGAAACGAAGAAAAAGAAGACAACCACCCGGGTACCTTGAAGAATGGGATGTTTTAGCGTAGGTTTTCGTTCCATTGATTGCCACGCCCGGTGGACCCCATGAACTATTCCAAGATGCTGGACGAGTTGAACAGTGCGTCCTTATTCGAGCTCTATCGCCTTGAACAGGCGATCCGAAACAGCCTGGAAGATCCAAACAGAATAAAGAGTATTAAGGATTCGCTGAGAGTCGGTCAGGCTATTGAATATTTCGATGCAGAAGAAAACCGATTGGTCGAAGCAAGGATCATTGAGCTAAAAAGGACGAGAGCGCTGGTAAGAAACCGGCATGATGAGAAACTATGGAATATTCCCTTTTACCACATCAATCTCGATCATGCGGATATCGCTATTACTGGTCCGACAGGCAAGCTCGACCGAAACAGCTTGAAGGTTGGCGATAACGTGGCATTCAAGGACAGAAAGGGGAATGAACGGTTTGGGAAAGTGATAAAACTAAACCAGAAAACAGCGGGTGTATTGGTTGGAACGGAACGATGGAAGGTGGGCTATAGTCTATTGTCCTTGATCATAGAAGGGGAGTTGGGAAGCGAAATGAACCTGATTGAAGGTCAGCTCCTTGGCAGGGAGTGATGCCTACAGCTTTGCCCCTGTGGGATAGAAAAGCCTGAAAGGGGCCCCGGAATGTTAGCGTTCGCAAATTGTTACCTTTTCGAGGGGTTGGGCTCAAATAGCCTTATTGCTAATGCATCTGCGGTATTATCGCCAGATCAATCAGCCACGGGAACCGCAGCGATCCGCTTCTTGCCTTGCAACTGATCTAACCAACGCAGGGCGCTCTGGCCTCTGCCCCAGGTCGTAAGCGTAACGGTTCCGTCCGGACGGATTGTCACATCCGTCTTCATGCTACGCCCGCGAACGTAATCGGTGTGCAGGCACAGACCACTATTAGCAAATGTGAGGCACTCCAAAAAGTCGACAATCGTAAACTCATCGCTGGGCTGGAACTCCAGCTCAGATATCCCACGGGGCCTCGCATCGTGAAACGAGAGCGCTGCCAGGGTGAACAGGAAGCCGAAGGCGGCCCATTCGACGATCTCCGAGGGGTCGGTATCTTCATCGTCTCCCTCGAAAACGAGATCTGCGCGCACAAAGACATTCTCCTTGTCGGGACTGAGTTCCGTATGGGTCTCGACAACACGAAAGAGCACGAGTGCCCCGGTCTCTAGAAGGCTCTGTGCAGCTGGTTTTTTGGTTTCGCTCATGAATCTCAGCGCCATAGGTTTTCAAACCTATGCTCCGCAAATACTATGGATAACGTGAAATGTCTTTCGCACATCCCTTTCGAGAGGCGGTTTTATCCTTGCCCTCTAATTTGTTCCGTTTCTCTGAGCAGGGCATCCACGTTGGCCGCTATGCGATCTTTCAACTTCTGACTCGCTTTAAACATGACCACCCGCCTTGCAGTGATCGGAATTTTCTCACCGGTTTTTGGGTTCAGGCCGGGGCGCGGGCTTTTCTCACGCACTTCAAAGTTGCCGAAACCAGAGAATTTGACTGAATCCCCCTTTTCCAGCGCAATTTTGATTGTCTCGAAGAATAGCTCAACGAATTCTTTTGCCTCGCGCTTATTCAGACCCAGTTCGTTGAACAGCATATCCGCAAGGTCCGCCTTAATGACCGCCAACATGTTTCCCCCTTGCTCTACGTTCTTAATCTTACGTTTTGCGCCGTAACGCCCACACAACTCATCTCTAAAGTAAAACGCGCTTTCTTATACACACTATTGAGAACCCTCCTCCCGGGCGAGATCGGCTGCGCGACATCGTGCCACTTCGCCGAGCACGTTCGCGAATTCTTCCGAACAACCAAGCTTTAGGTATATTCGGTAGTTTTGTTCTTCAACCAATTGAGCAAAATTCTCTGGAGCTACTACGCCACCAGTGGCCTCCTTGATACGGTTGGCTTCCATTTCGATCAATTCTTTATACGGCGATTTAAGCTCTAAAATATCGGACAGTTTTATATATTGCATGGCGTCTTTTCCGAATTGTTGTAGGCACGCTACCTTTATCTTGTTCGCAATACCAGCGCCCCGCTCCCAATGGGCGCACAGACACCCCAGAAGCTCCCTAGACAGGTTTAGGGCTCTCGTGCAAACCGTGGGTTGTGGGGGGGCGAGGATTACGCCTCTTAACTGTGAGTGGTACGTGGGAAAGCCTGCCCTGAATATTGTGGTCTGGACGCTGAGGGTTCTCAATCCCCGCTTACCCGACTAGCCGAATCAAACTCGGTGAAGAAAATCACTTCGCTTTACCCTCTTTGATTGCCAATATTGTATCTTCCATACTATCTCTTACCGATTGAACCCATGCTCTGATTTCTTCGGGCGCTTCCGTCCGAGCTGTAATGTTCTGAATAAGTAGTAACGTTGACTTCATCTTTTTAAGGTCTCTTACAGACTCCCAACTCATGGCTTCGTCAATATGGAATAGCAATTTATCAGAATCAGGAAAACCAAATTTTTTGACGACCTCACCCCTCAGTATGGTCCACGCTCCCTGAAGATCAGAAAGTGCCGTTTTCTCGTACCCAGTTGGTTCAGTTCCGAAAGTCATTTCTATCTATTTGCTCGCACGAACATTTTCATACAGCGAACCGGCGGACAATAGCCGCGGTATAACATCGTGAAACTCCTTATATCACGCATTTTGGACAAGGCTGTAGGCTTTGTTAATGCATAGACTGGATAAGTGCTTCTTTCGCCTTCCGTGACAGGGATTTGACTGCCAACTCTCGTTTCAACGCCCCGCCCTTGGTCGTGGGTTCTTCGTGATATACCAAAGTAACAGGCAATCGGCTGCGTGTGTAGCGAGAAGCCGTGCCTGCATTGTGTTGTTCGAGCCGCCGGTTCAAGTCGTTGGTGATGCCGGTGTAGAGTGAACCATCAGTACATCGCAGGATATAAACAAACCACCGTTCGGCCAATTGCTTCATCAACTTTAACGCGGCGGCTTCCTTCGCCTTGGCTTCGACCTGCCCCTACTACAAAATAAATCGGAGGCCTGCACCGCTTCAATCGGTGGCAGCACACCGGTTGTGAGAGTGATCACGCTATTTGATGGGGTGTTTTGCAAATTATTTGAGGGGCAATAGGCTATTTTCCTATTGGGTACCGCAGAATAACCGAAGACGAGTGGCTCCTTAACAGCCTTAAGCGGTCGCAATGATAGCCGAAATTTTGAGGATTCTATGTCCGGAATATACTTATATGGTCCGCCTCGCGTATGCAAGAGAAAGATCATTGTGTACATGAAGGAGAAGTTGCAGTCTTATATCCGGCCTCTCGATTGAAGGAGTGA
>CAMYOI010000068.1 GCA_947259955.1 uncultured Gammaproteobacteria bacterium | reverse complement strand
CTTTCTGCATCCAGCCGGCCGAACTGGCGCCCGGTGTTGAGACAATCGCCGAGGTGGAGATGATCGAATACATCAAGCGGATGAGTGATGGCGACGACAGCATCGTCGTGATCGATTCCAGGACGCCCGATTGGGTGGCGAAAGGTACGATTCCCGGCGCCGTCAACTTGCCGTGGACCCTGCTTAACCCCGCAAAAGGAGCGTCACCGATCGAAATAGCCGAGATCATGCAGGAATCATTCAACGTCACGGAAAGCGAGGGTCTGTTCAATTTCGAGAATTGCAAGACCGCCGTCATGTTTTGCAACGGCATGTGGTGCGGACAATCACCGAACAATATCAAGAACCTGATCAAGTTTGGTTACCCGGCTCATAAGATAAAGTGGTACCGCGGCGGCATGCAGGACTGGTCGATACTCGGACTGACTACGGCCAAACCCTCCTCCTGAAGCGTTTTTTGAGTATGTAGCACCGAATGCTCCCGGGGGCGCCGCTCCGGCGGCGCCCCCGGGGTGTGTCCGTGCCGCTCAGTCCGCGTACTGCTGATGCCCGCTTCAACGGGAAATCCTGACGGTTGCGCGGGCTCCAGGGAGGATTAGCTTGTCCTCCGCTGTGAACCTGGCGGTTACTTGCCCCGGTTCCGGGCCGCCTGATGCGCGCGGAAAGGTAATCTTGCCGGCAAAGATTTCACCGTTGATCTCGATCTCGACCGAGGTCCCAACGGACGCGAGCATTGCGGTATCCGGCGGCGGCGAGATAATTGCTATATATTCCCCCGCCGGTGCCACGACGTAGCTGACGGGGACGATCTGTGAGGTCGAGAGACTCTGCCCGACGAATGCGCGTTTGTCGATGACCCAGCCGTCAAACGGGGCACGCGTGGTGGTCTTGTCTAGATCATATCGAGCCAGCTCGAGTTCGGCCTTGGCCAGTTTATACGCGGATTCCGCTCTAACCAGCGCGTAGGAGGATTCCTCCAACTGCACCGTGGACAGCGAGCCAATGTCAAAAAGTTCCGTTTGTCTGTCGTGATGCTGCCTGCTGCTTTCAAAATCGACCCTGGTGGATTCCACGCGCGCCTCCGAGGCGCGCACCCTGTGGAGATAGGGGGTTTGGTCGATCTGCATTAATTCCATGCCTGCGGTCACCCGATCTCCAGTTTCCACATAAGCCGCCGAAACGGTGCCCCCTACCAGGGGTCCCAGTTCCAGCCGCTGCGCCCAGTCCGTGATTGCGGCCCAGGTGTCGGCCCAGGCTGCCGAAAACGGAAACACGATTAGGCATGCCGCGAGCATCCATCTTCCGGCTGTTGAAACGCGCACCTGGCGTGATTCCCGTCGGTACATATCAAGGGGTGTGTCGGTCATTCGCCACATTATTGTTTGGGACCATAGGCAAATTCCACCCCGGAAAGCATATCGATCTTTGCCCAGGTAACGGCGGTGCTGAATTCCACCCGCATGGCGTACCAGTTGGCCTCCAGCAGCTTGGCCTGGGCATCACCCAGATCGGTGTTCACTTCCAGTTCGTACAGGGTGCGGCTCCTGTCGAGGTACAGGTCCCGGAAGTATTCCAGCGAATCCGCGGCATCAAGATCTCTGCGCAGCACCGTAAGGTTTCTGATCAGCCGGAATAGCTCCTCGCGCAAAGCGTTCTCCACGCTTTTGATGTCCAGTTCCGCACGGATCAACTCGAGGTTGGCTTCCCGTTGTTCTAGCCGTTTGAGTTTGCCGTTGAACAGGGGGATCTGTAGACGCAGCGTCGCACGTGCGTCGTCCCGGGATGCTCGAACGGTCGCGTATTCGGTAAGCTCCACGCCACCCAGCAGCCGGGGTCGAAGATTGATGCCGGCGTTTTCCAGTTGCTCCCGGGCTGCCGACAGAGAGTCTTTCAGCGCCAGCAATCTTGGATTCGAGGCCAGGGTCGTTTTCAACAGAACCCCGTAGTCGGGAATTTCCCGGCCCGTCCATGTGGACAGGTCGGGGTAGAGCAGGTCGCGCGGAAGATCATCCGGTTTGCCGAGTGCAATGGCCAGCTGCAGGCGAGTGTACTGTTGCCGCAGTTCGGATTCCGTTCGCTGAACCATGACCTCGCGATAAGCGGCTTCGGCCTCGGCCACATCGATTTCGGAGGTTTCGTCAAAAAGCGCTCTCTTTTCGCGCAGACGATCATAGTGCAGAAAAGACAGGGTCATTTCCTCGTCGTCGACCTCGTAGCGCCGGTCCGCCAGCAACACGTCCAGGAACCTCTCGAGCACGACGATCCTGTTGTTGTGCCTGCTGAGCTCAAGCAGCTTTCGTCTACCGGACAGCCCCGTTTCTGCGATGGATTTGAGCGTACGGGTGCGGCCAAAATCATACAACACCTTGTTTGCACCGATTCTGGCATAGCTGTCGTTGATGAAATCATCCATAGGATCCCCCGCGCGCTTTGCAGCCCTCGGCACCAGATTCAAGTATACGGAAGTTGGGTTGAGGTATGCGGCTCGATCCGACCCGAGTTCGGCCAAGGCGACGTCGGATTCCGCGAACGCTGTAGAGATGCTGCCCATCCACTCGGAAAACTGCAAGGCGGCATCCAAAGTGAGTGGTTCGGGCAGAGTGTCTTCGGCAAGTACGGCGTCGAGATGTCCCACCGGTCCCACCATCATGGACCAGCAGGTGAGAACGAACGGCCCCGATAATCTCAGATAACGGCGACAACGTTTCAGCATCTGCCCGGACTGGATGTGTCAGCTCGATTGGCGCCTGTTTCTTTTGTAACGGATGAATTTCTCGTCTTTGTAACGCCCATCCACCACGTATTCACCAAGCCACAGGAATTCCTCGATGTTCTTTGTGGTTCCGGTGTAGCGGGTAGCGAGATCACCGTTCAGGTCAAAAAAAAGAAAAGTAGGCGTTGCCCGGATACGATTGTGCTTCAGGGCAAATTCCTTCTCCGGGACCTGGTTGCCCTGAAAATCGGTGAGGAGCGTATCCCCATCGACGTTGATCAGGACGATCTGGAAGTGTTCGCGATAATAGTTCTGGACGCTGGCGCGATTCATGATGTTTTTCATCATCCTGACGCACCAGGGACAGTCATTGGCTTCGAACATGACCATCACCCCGAACTTGCCGTCCGCCCGGGCCGTTTCCAGTTCCTCGGTCAGGTCGCCGAAACTCTCATGAAAAAAATGGGTGTCGGCGGGACGGATTTCTTCCGCGGCCGCAATCCCGACAACCGATGCGGCGAGCAGTACCGCGATGAGAGCGATGTTGTGCATGAGATCAATCAAATAGGGTGCATGGCCGCAGTATATCGACTACGCTCTGCCATTTCGAACGGGCGCTGTTATTTTTCCCTTATAGCATTATCGATAAAACTTTAGATGATGGAGATCAAGAACGGAGCGGATCGATCGCCAATCCGGACATCGATATGGTACGGGACGGTCGTTTTCGTGAGCTCCGCGTGTCTGCTCGTTCTGGAAATTGTTGCCGGCCGGTTGCTGGCACCTTACATCGGTGTTTCCTTGTACACGTGGACCTCGATTATCGGTGTAATACTTGCGGGTATGGCGCTGGGCAACTGGCTTGGCGGCAAACTTGCGGACGAATATGCCGAAGACTGGGTCGTCGGCGCGGTGCTGGCGGGGAGCGGCATATCGAGTCTGGGCATCCTGCTCGTGCTGATGATAGTTGCGCCCTGGGTGCAGGCATTCGTCACCAATCTACTGGCGGCGAGTTTTCTCTTCGTTTCCGTATTGTTTTTCATCCCCGCGATGTTCCTCGGCGTCATTACTCCGCTTGTCATTACCATGAACCTGGCGATCAGCGATGCAACGGGCAGGGTGATAGGCAGGCTGCATGCGCTGGCGGCACTGGGCAGTATCACGGGTACATTTATTACGGGTTATTGGCTCGTGCAGTGGTTCGGCACCCGCGCAATCGTGATATCCACCGGTCTGGTCCTGGTTACCATGGCCGTTCCATTCTTGCGCAGGAAGGTCGGTTCCCTGCTGATGATTGCCGGCGGTGTGGTGCTGGTGATCGCATTGGGCGTGGCCGCAAAAGGATTCGTAAATCCCTGCGACGTGGAAAGCCGCTACTACTGCATACGGGTCATAGAGGAGGATATTGAACAGATTGGCGACACCGGCCTGTCGCTCATTCTGGATCACATGACCCACAGCACGAACCATCAATCGCGGCCGGACTCTCTGCTTACCCCGTACGTTCAGGCCATGGATGAGCTGATCCATCGTTATTTCGACAGCTCCCGGCTACAGAGATCCACAATACTGTTCGCCGGCGGTGGTGCGTATACCCACCCGCGCGCGTTCCACACGCTGTATCCCGACGCCGAGGTTACAGTGGTGGAACTTGATCCCGAGGTTTCTGCAACGGCAAAAGAGCGCATGTCCGTGGACACCTCGGAAATGACCGTCATCCACGGCGACGTCGGACGGGTTGTCGGCACGCTTCCGAGCGATCGCTATGACGTGGTCGTGCTGGACGTTTTTCACGACCTGGCGATACCCTACCACCTGGCCACGCGTGAGTTTTTTGGAATGGTCGCGCGGATACTGGCGGCAGAAGGACTGTTCCTGATCAACGTGGTGGATGTATTTCCTGATCCCAGGCTTGCCAAGGCGCTGATCAAGACGCTCGATTCACATTTCAGCTATGTCGATCTATGGATGGAACGCCCACCGGAGAAGGAAGGGCGGCTGGCCTACGTGCTGACCGCCGGCAACAGCCAAGGCTTTCCGGATCGGATCTCTGCACGGAAGGGGATCGCCCGCACGTGGTACCGGCTGACGGACGCGGTTGCGGCTACCGGCACTCCCATGCAGGCCATCCCTGAACTGACCAGCGACTATGCGCCGGTCGAGCGCCTGCTCTCTACCCTGTTCACCACGCCATCAGGTTTATGAGACTGGATTCGGGATCAACACCGATAATATTCAGAAATCAATGAGTTCCCGGATGGCGTCTATGCCCGCCACGGCGCAATCCTCGTCCGCTGCGCCTCCCGGTGCGCCGGATACACCGATTCCACCGACGAGTGAGCCTGCTGCTTCGATACCGACACCTCCGCCGACCATGACGACTCCCGGAATGTTTTGAACGCCCGACGGTATCTCACCGGTTTTCACCAACTCGGCAAGTTCAATGGTGCTGGTGCGGAAACTCACCGCCGTCGATGCCTTTGCAATTGCGGTTTGCGGAGTGTGGGACCCCGCGAAACGATCCCGCAGTAAAACCTGGACGATTCCCCCCCTGTCGACTGCTGCAACGGTGACCTGATAGCCCTTGCCGCGGCAGAACTCAAGGGCAGCCTGAGCGGCCTTCAAGGCCGTTTCCGTGGTCATCGACTTGAACGTAACGAGATGCTGCTCCTCATCCGCGGACGTCAATGGAGCGGCCAGCAGGGCAAGCAGGCAGGTTGAATAACGGGTCAGTTTAATCAGCATGTTCTCCTCCAGGGTTCAAGTTGATCTCATCTTCGTTGTCGATTATATCCTCCAACCCATTCTATTCATCTTTGACCGGTGTCAACAATGGACGGAATCGGCAGCCTCGGGACTGAAGCAGACCCAGGTCGCCACCAGCTGCCGTTGGCTGAACTCCCCCGGGCCGCTGTCAACGTGCCAGTGGTAGAATTCCCCGGGCCGGGTGCGCTGCAGGTTGTAACCCATGTCCCTGAACGAATTGCTGGTAAAAAACGGGTGCGCTGCCGAAAGTGCGTTGAGCGCCATGGCCAGCGAACCGAACAGCTCTTGATCGACATCCCGCCATTCCGGCCGGCCGCTGACTCGAAGATCCGTTGATCGCTTGATGTCCGGGTGCGCGCCACCGGTTTGCCCGATCCGTCCTTCGTATTGATGATGGGTGCAGGCTTCGAACCGTCGGACGATGTCCAGACAGAGGCCGGGGTGCAGTGCCCCCGGCAGCTCGTAAATGAAGCTGCCCGGCTGCAATTCGGTGAATTTTGTGGTGTCGGCATACATTAGAGTTCTTGATAACTGCATAAGAAACCACTGGCTGGTGGCGCTTGAGGGTAGGAATTACCAAGGGGATAATTGACCATTCAGCAATTGTCAGGAGTTACGCGATCATGGATCAGCGCTACCACGAAACTATCGAAAAACTCGAAAACATGAACATCGACAGGGACTACGTCCTGGGTTGGATCGGGGGATACATGCATAATCCGCATCGGGAAGAGCAGCGCGTTACAGAAGCGTACTCGGCGGGATACTCCGATGGGGAGAAACAGGAAACTACCCATGCCGGAGACTGGAAGGCGAAATAGCCCCTGGTTTGTCTCATAGGCCGAAAACCGGGTGGCAAATGCAGGCACCTGGGATCAGGCCGATGCGAAGAGATTGTTGAGCGATCCGGACAGCTGCAGACAAAGATCCGGTCCGTCGATTTCCATGACCTGGTCGATGACCCATTTGTTTGTCTGGTCCGACCCCATGATGTCCTGGATATGCGCACCAAGCGCTCTTAGCATTGTGTAACCCGGTTCGTTCCGGAAGGAGCAGCAACCGAACTCAAGGGACCTCTGGTTGACCAGATCCAGAAATTCTGCGTCATGATTTACCCCTTCGGTGATCTCTTCTTTGTTTCGCTGCAAATGCCGGGCCGTTGCCTGGGCGACACCTGAAATAAAAACCGTTCTTTCGCCCTTTTGCAGAGTTTCGAAAGTCAATCTGTCCGCTACGTGGACTAGAAATGCAAGATACTCTTCGATTACGCGAATGCGCTGATTGTCATCGTCATAACGAAAATCTTCCGTGTGCAGCTTTTTGGCCGCATTTAATGCGAGTTGCCAGACGATGTATCCGAGAGCGGTTGAGTTGTCGTTCGTGGACCGCTGCTTACCGGATTGCTTCCATTTGTTGCGCGTACGCGTAACGATCTTGATCGGGGACTGTTGGTTCGCCATGAGCACCGAGATGCATGTTTTTATCAGAGAAACCAGTTATCGTGATCGATCAACAAAAACTGGTTAAGTCCTACCAAGAAGGCCCGCATACTGTTCCACGCCCCGGTCCGATGACTACTCGAGATCGATACGTCCACTGATCGGTTGCTTCAGGCCGAGGCCTTCGATCTCGAGGGTCGCGCGAATTTCCAGTTGCTCGTTCCCCTCGATCCTGCCATCCGCTATGGCGTCTCTCACGTGTTGTTCGATTAACCGCTGTGACGTAATACCAACCTTTTTCAGAAATTTTCTCATTTCGATATTGAATTTTTCTTCATTCACCGTGCCAGCTCTCCAGGTTCGTTTTCTGATGTTACTATGTTGATCTGATCCACGGGTCTGCCTGTGGATTTTCTTTCGGGGATATCGTCGAAAATTACGTTGTCCGCGCCGGTGTAAACAAGGAAATGTTTTCCTTTTGCTCGTGCGATCATGGTTACGCCCAGATCGTCGGCGAGTTCCATGCCCATCTGCGTGACGCCCGAGCGTGAAAGAAGCACCGGTATGCCCATATGAGCAGTCTTCATGACAATTTCCGAGGTCAATCGTCCCGTCGTATAGAATATTTTGTCCTCACCGTGAATGCGTTCCAACCACATTCGCCCTGAAATAGCATCCGCGGCATTGTGGCGACCCACGTCTTCGACGAAGTTGAGAACCTGGTTGCCGAGGCACAGCGCGCAACCGTGAACGGCACCCGCTTTTTTGTAAAGTTCATTGTGCGTGGCAATGTTCCTGAGCAGTCCGTAAATCGTGGATTGGCGGATTTGCACACCCGGGAGTCTGGCATCATAGAGCTTGTCCAGTGTACAGCTGAAAATCGTGCCCTGGCCGCACCCGGTGGTAACGGTTTTTCTGGAGAGTTTCTCTTCCCAATCGATTATTCCCCGGCTGTGGGTGGTGACATCTACCCGCTCTATCTCCCAGTTCACCTCGATTGATCGAATATCTTCGATATTCTCGATAAGCCTCTGATTGCGTAGATATCCCAAAGCGAGTTCTTCGGGATGGGTGCCCAGGGTCATCAAGGTGACTATTTCCCGGTCGTCTACCTTTAGCGTAAGAGGAAATTCGCCCGCTACGTTGACCTGTCTTTCGCCCATGAATTCATCCATCACGACGACACTTTCGGTGGGCGCGCGTCCGGCCCGGCTCATCGTCGGTTTGTAGTTCTCATCCACGGGCGTGCCCCGCGGCGGCGGCGCCCAATCTGTTCATCGTGTTTGCGGACCTTCGGTAACTCATCAAGGTAGGGATTACGTGACTAGACGGCATATTGACTTTATTCTACCCAAATTCAGACAGGTCAGGATGCCGAATGTTTCCATGTGTCCCCGGCGGGCCCCGGATTTTCGCGGACCATCCGCGTCACCCGGCCGCCGCGTATAGCGCACTTCACGTGCAGGGTGATATACGTACTGGCCCTCGGGGTTTAGAATGTGCGTCAATCGCTCCCCGCTGGGGCGAGACCGGCAGAATCGATGAATAGCGACACAAGTAATCAAACTGTCCATACCGACGACCGATATCCGGTATCCATCCTGATGGAACGCCGGGAGAAAACGCGGGGCGGATGGTCGTTTACCGAGTGGAAAGTGACGGGCATATTGCCGGCGCACGAGCTTTCCGGCAAAAGCCCCGTAAAGACCCTCGTTCATAAAGACGACGAGAGTCAGCAGTATTTGTGGAGTGACTTCGTTATCGAACTGATCAACGACGGTGCGGAAAGCTACTGGAACAACCTGATGGCATCGAAGCCCGTGTTGTTCGTGGTGTGCAGGGACGACGAGGATTCCGGAGAGTTGGCGCCCTTTCTGGTTACGGCAAATTACGACGAAATTATTGGATATCAGGAAGTCGACGATCAGGTTTTTACCGTATCGATTCCTCCGGGCATATATCGCTGGCTTGAGAGATTCATCGTGAACCACTACATTCCACAGCAGCGGAGAAAGAGACAGCGCGTACAGTGGGCAGACGACAATGAGCAGACACCCCCGCCGGCAAGACGGCACTGAACCGGAAGCGGGCGCCCTGGCTCGCTGGTCGGAACGCAAGGCCCGGGCCCGGGAAGCGGGAATTCAGCATTCAGAAGAAGACATTCCCGGGGTCGACAGCGATCGTCGCGACGACGATCAGCCGTCAAAGCGAGACGAAGACATGCCACCCGTGGACGCGCTGGATGAGCACTCGGATGTGAGCGATTTTTTCTCGCCTGAAGTCAGTGAAAAACTCAGAAAAGCGGCTCTTCGCAAGTTCTTCCATTCCCCCGCGTTCAATATCGTCGACGGACTTGACGATTACGACGACGACTTCACGAGTTTCACCGCGTTGGGAGACATCGTGACAGCGGAAATGCGGCATCGAATGCAGTACCAAGTGCAGGAACGCCAGGAGACGAAGGACGGGGAGGAAACGGGCGTGGCGGTAGATGACCAAAATGCCGAGGACTTCGACGAAGCGGGCCTCGCCGGGGAACCGGGTCGCCCCGATTGCCCGGTTGAATCAGATGCCACCGATCCGGAGCCGGTCGAACCCGAAAACGCGTCCAAAAATGAGGCGGATGAAATGAATCGAAACCGCGACGACGTTGGCTGACGGCGAGGAACAGTCGCCGGGACGACTGTCGATGGAGGCCACGACGACGGACGGGCTCGCGCGCAATGCGGCTCTGGAGACTCGGGGTACAGCCGATCACGCGCCAACATCGGTCGTCGTATACGATTCTCGAGGCCACCTCCTGGTCAATTCCAGTGAGCCGCTGGAACCCGCGCTTGCCGAGAAGATACTGGAAACAGGCCTCAAGTGTACGTTCCTGGTCTCCCGGGAGCAGTTCACTGATGTTGTGCTGAAGTCCGGACCGGAAAACGCGAATCTGCTGGAAGGCCGCATTACGGCATTCAGGGGTCATCTGGGAGATTTCCGAATCACCCTGCAACGAGGCGACCAAACAATTGACGCCGGAGCGCTTTTGGGGAATGGCGAGCGTGGCTTCGACCTCGTGCTCGATCTATCCGGGAACCGGCTCGAAAGTCGGGACCTACTTCCCGTCGGTTACTACGCTCCGGACACCGAAAAGGAATTCGACGAGGCGCTGGCGGAGATACCGCAGATGGTCGGGGAGTTCGAAAAGCCCAAGTACTTCAGATTGGACCCTGATAGTTGCGCGCATACATCCCGGGGTGTAGTGGCGTGTACCCGCTGCCTGGATGTTTGCCCCACGCTGGCTATAACCCCCGGGGAAGAAAGCGTCGTGGTCGATCCCTACGCCTGTCAGGGAATTGGCATATGCACCACGGTGTGCCCGACAGGTGCAATCTCATATGCTTATCCACGCGGCAGCGATCTACTCGATGACCTTCGACGTGTCCTGCACCGCTACCACCGTGGTCAGGGTAAGCGGCCGGCGCTTGTGTTTCACACCGACGGCAGGGGACGGGACCTGCTGCAACGGGTAATCTCACGACTACCCGAGAACCTGATCCCGATCGAAGTGGAGAGTGTTACCGCGCTGGGAATCGAAATCTGGTTATCCTGCCTGGCCTATGGGGCCCACCACGTTTTTCTGCTGGTGACGGGTGATTCACCGCCCGGCGTGACGGAGCCGATGGAGAAGGAGATCAAGGTCGCCGCTACCATACTCTCCGCTATGGGATATCCGGATGACCGGATTACGATGTTGTCGACGGATGTCGCCGATGAATTGTCGCGACTGCTGCCCGCGAGGATCGGTAAGCAGGTGGTGACGCCCGCGGGCTTTGCCGGCTTCGACGAGAAGCGAACGGCAATAGGATTGGCACTGGATCATTTTCTGGAGCATGCACAGCGACCCGTGAAAACGGTTTCACTGCCCCGGGGATCCTGTTTTGGCCGGGTCAGGGTAAACCGGGATGACTGTACCTTATGCATGTCATGTGTCGCCGTGTGCCCGGCGTCTGCTCTATTGTCCGGGGGAGAGTTGCCGCGTCTTGAGTTCCTGGAGCGTAACTGCGTGCAGTGCGGGATGTGTGAAAAAGCCTGTCCGGAAAATGCCATCGAACTGGAGGCCCGCTTTGATTTCGATGCCCAAGAGAGCGGCGAGGCCAGGGTAGTCAACGAGGAAGAGCCGTTCAACTGCATCAAATGTGGTAAACCGTTCTCTACTCAAACAATGATGACGAAGATCAGGGAGAAGCTGTCGGATCACTGGATGTATCAGGACGAATCACAGATACGTCGGCTAGAGATGTGCGAAAACTGCCGCGTCGAAGACATGTACGCAGCCGGCGGCGGGCTGAACCCGCATGGCAAACTGGACGGTTCGGAGAATCGATAAACCGCATTTATGAGAGAAAATAGCTCACTATCAAACGTCGAAACGTCGATTATCGGTTGCGCGTTATCGCTAGCTCGTATTTTGAGTAAACTGGCGTTGCCTGTAGACGGTATCCACTGCACAATGCTACAGGAGAGGCGACGCGATGGCTGATTCCACCGAACCTGGTGTGGTCGTGACGGAAGAGGATCAGATACGGGCGAACGTTTACGGACTGCTTGGAGCGTTGCTGACTCGGCCGCCCGATAAGGAGATCATCGCGCTGCTTCGCGAAATCGATGTCGATGAAAAACAGCAGGCGAGCGCGATGGCGGCATCATGGAAGACGTTGAATCTGGCTGCAAAGCGGAGGAGGCTGAACGAGCTAAATGATGAGTACCACAAACTGTTCATCGGAGTGGGTCGAGGGGAAGTGGTACCCTATGGTTCATGGTACCTGACCGGATTCATGATGGACCGCCCTCTGGCGCAGTTACGCCAGGATCTGATTAATCTGGGTCTGGAGAGAGCTGAACATGTCAAGGAGCCGGAAGATCATGCCGGAGCGTTATGCGAATCCATGAGCCTGCTTTTATCAATCGACGACGGCATCACTCCCCATGTGCAAAAACGGTTTTTTGATAATCATATCGCATCGTGGATGACGAAGTTTTTCGAAGATTTGCAGACCGCATCCTCCGCGGATTTCTACAAAGCGGTCGGATCGCTGGGTGAACAATTCATCGAGTTGGAAAAGCAGTACCTGGATATGTTGCCACATTAGG
>CAMYOI010000067.1:3755-25127 GCA_947259955.1 uncultured Gammaproteobacteria bacterium | reverse complement strand
CGATCGGGTTGCCAATCTCGTCAATTCCACCCGCCAGATGGCGAACGACTTCCTGAAATCCACGGAACCGGGGAGCGTACGGCCACGGGTCGCCAAGGTGCCATTTGCCGAACATGCCGGTTCGATAGCCCGAATCAGAAAACACATCGGCCATGGTTCCGTCAAAACGTTCGGCCCATACATTCCCCCCGGTGGTGGCGTCGATCAGCTGCGCGTTGATACGGATCTGGTCTCCGGACCGCCGCACGCTGCCTTCCAAAACGTATCTTACCCCCAAGTTACGGGACACCTCGGCCACATCGGCGGACTTGCCCTTGTAGGCAAAACTCGAGTTGCGAACCACCACGAACAGGCCCGAGATCTTGGACAGATCTGTCGTCAGGTCTTCCGTTATCCCATCGGCAAAGTACTCCTGTTCCGGGTCGCCGCTTATATTGGTGAACGGCAGCACGGCAATCGAGGGTTTTTCGGTCTCTGCTCGCTGCCGGACCACGGGCAATTCGGCTACCGCGGGTGCGTCGGGCCGAGGGTTGGACACGCGCTCCGCAGGCGCCGGAAGTTCCGCACCATCCTGCATTCTCGCCGAATACGCGCGCACCGGCTCCTCGAATCCCTTCACCGCACGTTCGCCGAGATTCTCCTGGTCTATGGGTAAGCGCTGCGGCAAGGCTTCATGGATTGTGCCGGTAATGCATAGCCCGCCTGGATCGGCAAGTTGCTCCACCCTTTGTGCCAGAACGACCCCGGCACCTGTGACCGTACCGTCGGCAAAAACTACCTCTCCCAGGCTCACACCCACTCGCAGTGACGGCTTGACGTCGCCGGTAAGTTGCGCCAGGTGTTCAGCGTGCGCCCCCTGGAATGTCAGTGCAGCGTTGATGGCGTTGGAGGCGCGAGAGAATTCCGCGATCAGCGCATCTCCGCGCACTTCGTGTACCGTCCCACCATATCGCTCGATCGTTTGTGAGAACCGTGCGAAGGCATCGTTGATGCGTTCATGAGCCACTGATTCGTTGAACTGGACGAGCGATGTCGAGCCCGCCACATCGGCATGCAGGATGGCCGCCATCTTGAGCGAAGGATGTTCGCGATCAGTAGCCATTCTGTAAACTCTCAGGGGATGGTGTGTGCATCCTATACCAATGAATGAATGAGAGCCGGGAAGTTGAACCGCGGCCCAGGGGGGAAAGCGGGTGCCTATCGGTCTACACGAAAGAACCGGATGGCGTTCTCTAGGCGGATCTTCCGGGCTGTAGCCGCGGGCAGATAGGACAGCCATTTTCGATGGAAGTCGATAAACTCATCGAGGTGGTCCCATCCCGTGTTTGATTCATCCCAGTGGAGGTGACCTTCGCGATAGAACGGATCGGAGCCCACCATGATCCGGTCTTGATATGCCACTACGAATTGCTCCCACTCCGGGAGCAGTCGACCCGCTGCATCGATAATGGGCTGTGAGCCACCGTAGCGCAACGGATCGCGCGCGGAAAGATCGATCCAGACGTTTGGGCACGCGTCGATTAGAGCCGCAACACTTTCGGGTTCGAGCACGCCGCCGGCGTGGGCCCAGAAAATTCGGACATCGGGATGCCGCTCGCACAGCGGTTGGAAGTACTCATGGCTTCCGGCCTCCACGTGCATGGACAGTGGGACATCGAACTCGACCGCCAGTGACAGCATGCCATCGATGACCGGATGATACTCTCGGAGTGAGGGCGCGAATCCAACAATCAGGTGCATCTCACCCAATCCCTTGTATTGGCCGGAGGCCAGGGCCTCCCGGGCCGCCGGCAGGACGCGCTTGTCGAGAAACCAGTCTCCCTTTCGCTCGGGTTCGAGATAAGGCATGAAAAACGGCAGGATCCAACCGTCGGACGCAGCCGCCAGCCTTTCGCTCGGGTTCGAGATAAGGCATGAAAAACGGCAGGATCCAACCGTCGGACGCAGCCGCCAGCTCAAGCGCGAGGGGCGGTGGCTTGCTGGAAACAACACCGAATACGACGCCGTTGTCCTTCAATCGTCGAACCGCTTCGGCCGGGTCCAAAATTTCGGACTGATCCCAGTTGTAATGCAGGTGGGCGTCAGCCACCGGAAGAGGCTGCGCTGACAGTGAGGCCGCCGCGCCAAGGTTGAAAATCAGCGTCAAGACAGCAGCAAATAGTCGAACTTGCGTGTTCTTGCTCACTGGAGCAGGATTGTAGGTGTCGAACGCCGGCTAATTGAAATGAAGATCCACATCAGGTCCCCTTTGTTGTTTATAGCGCTAGTCATATCCGCTTGCAACACGTCGATTGCGCCGATCAAATTAACCGGTGAGACCATGGGGACGACTTACAACATTACCGCAATCAACGGGCATGTAGATCAGAGTGATTTAAAGAACCGGATTGATCAAGGGCTTGGCCGTATCGATGATCAAATGTCGACTTGGCGGCATGATTCCGAGATCTCGCGATTCAATGGCGATCGAACAGGTAGTTGGTTTATGGTTTCCGATGAGTTTTTGCGGGTGCTTGACGCCGCGCAAAGCGTCAATCAGCAGACCGAAGGAGCGTTCGATATTACCGTTGGCGGGCTGGTAAACCTGTGGGGGTTTGGCGCCTCTGAACGCAGATCTGAAAAGCCGGGTACCGATTCGATCAAGGAAAAGCTTGCACATGTTGGGCATGAAAAATTCGAGATCGACGCGGACAGGATTGCTATCCGAAAAATTGATCCCGAAACGGAAATCGACGTTTCGGGTATCGCAAAAGGTTACGCTGTGGACGCGGTTGCCGAAATCCTGCTCCAATCCGGATTCGAAGATTTCATAGTCGAGATAGGCGGCGAAATCAGGTCCGCGGGCCGGCGACCAGACGGAACCCCCTGGCGCGTTGCAATCGAAAGGCCTGACTCCGGAAATCGATCAATTGAAATGACCGTTGCCCTGGATTACGCGTCAATCGCCACCTCCGGTGACTATCACAATTACTTCGAGATTGGCGACAAGCGTTATTCTCATATCATCGACCCAAAAACCGGCGGTCCGCCGGAAAACGGAGTAGCTTCGGTGTCGGTAGTCACTGATGAGGCCATGAACGCGGATGCACTGGCCACCGGTCTCATGGTTATGGGTACCGAGCAGGCACTGAGCCTGGCCGCCGTTAATCATCTTGCGGTAATGATTATCGAGCGGATCGGGGACGATTTTCGCGTTATCCAATCGGATAGTTTCAAGGCGCTTCGAAGGGCGAGTCAGGCTAATTGACGATACCTCCACGCTCTACACCAGGCGGCGATGGATGCTGATTTGAACATTGCACCTGTCTGCGCCATCGCTCGGGATCCTGGTGAGAAATGCGGGCCAGGCCCGGAGTTGACACAGGTCAAGACGAGCCGGTGGAAATCGCTTATCTTACTATCGACTTGCATCGATCACCCGGTAGGCCTGTCCGTTAGCGCGGCGGCCCGGCTTCGATCCAATCCATGCCTGGATCAGCGTAACCCGTTGAAAAAAAGAATAATTATCTAATTTTTAAGCGCCAGGGGACCGCGCCAGGATCGGAAAAATCCAGTGAATCGCATTGGGATAAACCGTAAAAAATGCTGCAATGCAGCATAAATAAGTGTATAATTATCAACACATTGTGACGGCATCTATTTCCTGAGACAAGGAGGGAATCTATATGTTAATCAACGATAAAGTTGCAGTAGTTACCGGCGCTGCAAGCGGCATCGGAATGGCTGTTTGCGAAGAATTGGTTAAGCGCGGAGCGCTGGCGGTTGCCATGGTGGATATGAGCGACAGCGTCTTCGAAGAGGCTGAAAGGCTCAATGAGAATAACTCGGGGAAGCCAGCCAGACCCTATAAGGGAGACGTAACCGATGTCGAGTTTCGAAAACAGGTGTTCGACGATCTGTGCGGTAACTTCGATATCGTGAACATTTGTGTTCCCGCAGCCGGGATCTTTCGAGACCGGATGGCCGTGAAGATCGACAAGGAGACCGGCGAAGCCAATATGTATCCGCTGGATACATTCCGCATGGTGCTTGAGGTCAACCTGATCCATCCTATTTACTGGTCGATGGAAATGGTTGCACGCCTGGCGCAATACCGCCATCGAAACGGACTCAAGAAGTGGCATCCCGATGAGTTGATCCAGGGTTCCATCGTGTTCATCGGCTCCGTTGCTTCGCAGGGCAACAAAGGACAGATTTCCTACTCAACAACCAAGGCAGGTCTGGAAGGCGCGGCGACTACTTTGATGAAAGAGTCCATGTATCATGGCGTCCGTACTGCGGTCATCCATCCAGGATTCGTCGACACGCCCATACTCCAGGGCATGCCGGAGGGTTACGTAGACAACTACATTCTGCCCGACACCCAGTTGGGTCGCCTGATCAAGCCCGAGGAAATCGCCGACGCGATCTGTTTTCTCATCACTAACTCCGCTGTAAGCGGTGAATTGTGGGCGGATGCCGGCTGGCATCCATCGGCGAGCTGATTCCATAGCCATTGATGACGGTCGGTGCCCGTAGTCGCACCGGCCGTTGCTATAAGTGCGCGTATATACTGAGTAGCCATATAGCCGGATTTATGGTGATGAACGACATCATCATCGTCGCTGAAACCAATGCGGGCCAGAAGCCTGTCCGAGTGTTTTAGTACCACACTGACCATGAGGCGCTTGGTCGATCTCATTTCGACGCGCCCGGCGAGAACCTCTCGGGCAAGAGAGGGCTCGTCCGTGATCATGATTAATGACTCCTACGCCGGTCACGCTCGCCGCGCATCTGTCTTCCAAGAAAAGAAACATCCATAAAATCGTGGCGCCTCAAGTATCGTAATCTTCGGGTAAAGATAACACTGGGGATTATTTTTGGTGGGTATCCCCTTTATACTGGCGGCAACAATTGTTGACAGGAGACATGACAATGACGGTTCATCACGAAGGCGACATGCCCCATACCATGTCCGATCTGCGCGAGGGCATCCACATGATGCGCAAAGCGTCCCCCAAGACCTGGGAAGCCTGGGCAAATTTCCTCGATTCGGCGCTGGCGCCGGTCGATCTCGACCAGAAGACCAAGGAGTTCGTCGCCCTCGGCATGAGCATTACCGCACAGTGCAAATACTGCGTGGGAATTCACGTGCAAAAATGCCTGGACGCGGGCGCGACCGATAAAGAAATTGTCGCGGTGTGTCAGGTTGCGATGGTGATGGGCGGCAGTCCGGCGATGACATACATCGCGGAGGTCTACAAGGCAATGGAGCTGTACCACGAGAAGGAAGAGCGTATCAAGTAGGAGCGGCGCCTCGCCGCGATCAATCGGCGCGGGGGCGCGCCTCCTACAAAAGAGGATTTGTATCGAACCGGGGTTGTGTGGGGGCGCGTTCCTTCAACCTCAACCGGCGACGCCGCGGGCCTCCAACAGGATGGCGCAGCTGGCGTACAAATCGGTCGCCAACAGCATCAGGCCGGTGAGAATCGATCCCCACAGCCAGGGCATCAACGCTTCTTGGGATTGAACGAAAATGTGCCCGCCAAGCAGAACACCGGTGGTCAGAATGTGCAGCGCGCGAAGCAATGTCCTGATGCCGCGCCGAAAAGGAAAAGAGCGGGGCTCAGAGGGGAAAAGTACGCTGTCGAGGTTCATGGCTCGACGTCCCCCGGGTCCGGCGGCATCAGGTGAATGCCCTCGCCGCGAAGAGAGACGGAGACGTCGTCGCCCGCATTGAGCCGATTTCTCTCGACAACATGCAGGGGCAGGTTGAAGCTCATCGGCATGTCGTCTCGATTGTCGATCGCCAACGTGACGCTGGCGGTCTCACCGAGCACCACCAGTTCCTCGATCGCGCCATGGACCGGGTTTTCACGTTCACCTCGGGAGGGCCGCACGCGCTGATGCAGCAGTATGTACCGTGGCGGGATAACCCAGTGCACCGCTTGACCCAAGCGGAAGCTCGGGCAGTACCGGGCTTCCAGCTCATAGTCCAGCCAGCGCAGGCGTGTCACATTGCCTTCGGCCTGGTGCTCGATGACTTCGCCCTTGAATACGTTGGTCAACCCGACCAGGTGGGCGGCGAGTTTGTGCCGGGGCTGGTTGAGAATTTCCCTTGGTGAACCAATTTGCAGGCCCCGGCCGTGGTGAAGTATGCAGATCCGGTCCGCCAGCATACAGGCTTCCTCCACGTCGTGGGTCACGAGGATGATGGGGTGCGCCATGCGGCCGCGCAGGGCGGCCAGTTCACGCTGCAGCTTGCGGCGGGTGGTCTGGTCCACTGAAGAGAATGGTTCATCCAGCAGCAATATGCCCGGTTCTCTCGCCAGCGCGCGGGCCAGGGCCACCCGTTGCTGCTGACCGCCCGAGAGCTGGTGCGGGCGGCGCAGCTCTAGCCCTTCCAGGTTGACCGTGCGCATCAACTGCAGGGCACGAAGTCTCCGTTGACTCGAGGGAAGATGCTGCATGGCGGCGGTGACATTGTCCAATGCAGACAAATGCGGAAACAGCGCGTAGTGCTGAAAAACGATGCCGATCGACCTTTTCTGTGGCGGACGGTTCAGGCCCCGCTCCGTATTCAGCCATTCGACGCCATTGCACGCAACGCGGCCGTCGGCCGGGGTGTTCAGTCCGGCGATACAACGGAGCACGGTGGACTTGCCGCTGCCCGAGGGGCCCACCAGTGCCAGCAGTTCTCCTCGATGGCAGTTGAACGACACGTCCAGTGGTATCGGCGCACCCTGCCTTAGGTGCACCGTGACGCCGCCGGTGTCAGTGCCGTTTGAATCGGTCATTGAGGAAGTAGATTGCGCCGATGGCGACGAATGAGAACATCAACAGTAATGCGGACATGGTTGCGGCTTGCTGGTCGTCGAATGCCTGCACCCGGTCGTAAATGGATATGGCGATGGTCTTAGTTTCTCCGGGGATGTTTCCGCCCACCATGAGCACTACCCCGAACTCTCCCAGCGTGTGTGCGAAGGTTAGCACTGCCGCGGTCAGGATCCCGGTCCAGACCAATGGCAATTCGATACTGAAAAATGTGCGCCAGCGCGACATGCCGCTGCACCAGGCCGCCTCCCGAATTTCCCCCGGCAACGCCTCGAAAGCGCGCTGCATGGGCTGTATGGCGAAGGGGATGTTGAATACCAGTGAAGCGAGGAGCAAGCCTTCGAAACTGAAGGCGAGGGACTGGGAGAACACGGCATGATACATCGATCCCAGTGGGGAGTGCTTCGAGAAAGAAGTGAGCAGGTAGTACCCCAGCACCGTGGGCGGCAAAACCAGCGGCAGGGCGATAAGAGCCTCGACAAGGTTTTTGGCGATGAAACGCCGCCAGGCGATCACGCGGGCCACAATGATTCCCAGCGGGATCAGAATGATCGTCGTCCAGGCAGCAAGAGTCAGGGATATAGCGAGTGCCGGCCAGTCCATGGCTACCTATTGTGAATACGTTGGGGTTGAAAAGCCAAACTTTCGAAATATTTCCTGCGCGACGGATTGGCGAAGGTAGGTGTACAAGGAGCGCGATACCATTCCTGCATTGTTGAGCAGCACCATGTGGTGATGCAGGGGCGAGTGTAATGAGTCGGGCAGCAATACATAAATGCCCTTGCCGGCCATCGCGGGCTCCCGCGCGATAGAGTAGGGAATGATCCCGGCGTCGACGTCGCCGGACACCGTGAACTGCGCCGCCTGCGCAACGTTCTCCCCATAGATAATGGTTCCCTGTAGCTGCTGCCAGAGTCGCCCGTGTTCGAGTACTTCCCGCGCCGCACGGCCATAGGGGGCATGCTCCGGATTGGCCATGGCCAAACGTTTCAACCGCCCGTTGTTCAGTGCGCTGGACAAATCCTCGAGGGTCGGATCGGCGCGCAGGGGCGATCCTTCCGGGACGAACAGCACCAGACGGCCCACCGCGTAGACAACGCTGCCGCCATCGGTCAACCCTCTGTCACCGAGTGCTTTAGCGTAACGCTGGTCCGCCGACAGAAATAATTCGAAAGGCGCGCCCTGGATGATCTGGCGGCTGAGATTGCCGGATGAGCCGAAGCTGATGCGGAACTGTTCACCGGTGTCCCGTGCGAACGCCCTGCCGATCTCGTCGAGCGCACCGATCAGGCTCGATGCGGCGGCAACTATGGGCCGGTCCACAGCAGAAACGGGACTGGTCCCAATCATAAATAAACATGGCAACAGCGCCAGAACAAAGCGCAACACGGGGTCAAGCTGTTTTCTGTTTGCCCGTGTCAGGGCTTTTCTTCGTGCCGTATACGCGGCAACAGGGTCACGAGATTGCACGGACGGGTTCGCGCGTCCAGCTGCTTCAGTATGATCTTGTCCATGGCCAGCCGGCATGCGCCCGGTGATCCCGGCAGAGTAAACACAATCGTACCATTGGCAACACCCGCCGCCGCGCGTGATTCAATCGTCGATGCCCCGATTTCCTCGTAGGACAGCATTCGAAACAGTTCGCCGAAACCCGGGATTGGCTTGTCGATCAAATCCGCGGTCGCTTCCGGTGTACCGTCGCGCTGGGTCAGACCGGTTCCGCCGGTGGAGACAATGACGTCGATATCGGAGTCATCGGTCAGAGCGCGAAACGCGGAAGTCAGATTACCCAGATCCTCGCGCTGGATTGACCGGTTGACGACGCGGTGCCCGGCCTGCTCTAGGCGTTCGGCAATCAGATCACCGGACATGTCGTTTTTCGCTACGCGCGTATCCGAGACCGTCATGACGGCCACGTTCAATGGTACGAATTTCTGTTCTTTATTGGACATAACTGATTATCCGACAAGTTGAATGCATGGGTTCCCGCACACTTAGCGGCGACCTCCGTCGAAAATAATAAGGCGCCTGCGGACCGGAAAACGGAATCGCTTCGTCATCGCGAAGAGCGAAGCGACGTGGCAACCCAGACCTTTTCAGCGCGAATATGTGCGAGCGCTAATTACGATACGGCGGTCTATTCTACTGGATTACTTCGCTTCGTTTGAGTAATCCGCAGGCATGGAAATTGCCGACCGGGTACGGCGTCGGTAAAAAAAACCGGCGACACTCGAGGTATCGCCGGTTTAGCTGGTTCAACGGTGCTAAACGATGTTTCGCGGTGCCCAGGAGAAGCTTCGATACTCCTTCTTGTACTGCGATTCCCCAATCTTCTTGATCCGGGCAACGCCCATCTTGTAGTTGTAGTTTCCGCTGATATTGTCGACGACCCGGGCCGAAAGCGCGTTGAACGGCTGCCGCATCGTCCGGGTGGATCTCAACCCAGTTTTCCGGCCAGCGCTGGGTGCAGTAGGGCCGTCTCTCGACGTCGTCGTAGCCGGATTGCCACACCTCGTTGATCCTGCCGCAGCTGAACCACAGCTCGTCGTCCTTGGGTGACAGCCACTCCCAGAAGTCCGAGTACAGACCCCAGGGGTGCTTGTTCATGTTCACCTTGCCGGTCTGACTGTTGAAGTGGATCATCTTCTTGTTGACCATGTTGGCCCCTGCCGGGCCGTTGTCGCCGATCATCATGGCGACCTGCTCTTGCGACAGCGTCGTGTCGTGGAGACGCTTGGTGCCGCGCAGTTCGCCCTTCGAATTGATGTAGGTGGGGCCCTGGATGCCGTCCGTTCCCAGCAGCCGAAGCTGCTCGTGCAGGGTGCGGCCGTGCTTGTGGGCGTAGACCTTGACCATGTGAAACGCCTTGCGGCCGCCGCGGCTGAAGCGTGAGGCTTCCTCGGCAACGTCGTTGGAAGTCTCCCAGTCGAAACCGTCGAATCCCATCCTTTTGCCCAGCTGCGCGATGATCCACCAGTCCGGTTTGGCATCACCCGGCGCATCGTAAAACTTCTGATACAATCGCAGCCTGCGTTCACCGTTTGCGCGTATGAAGTCTTCCTCGCCCCAGGTCGACGCCGGAAACACGATGTCGGCGAACTCGGTGGTGATGGGCGCGCGCGGGTAGATGTCCTGATTGATCACGACCATACCGCCGGAATCCGCACGGGCTTTCAAGGTGTCGATGATCTCCTGCTTGTCGTAGGTCCGGACCTGGTTGGGATTTGCCTTGACCAGCTCGTGGAACTTGTTCTGCAATCCCTGTGAGCCGCTCATGGCCAGGCAATGTCCGCGAACTCGAAAATATGCTGATGAAAGCTGTGGCTCTCTGCACCGGTGACACGATAACCCGGGACTTGTTGCCGGATTTTCTGTTTTACACCGAAGCATCGAAGAACAACCGCCGGCCCGAAGCCATACCGGCCGACGAACAAAGCCTCCAGGATATCGAAAAGGCGCACATCGCCCGGGTTCTGGAGTCCACGAACTGGCATCGCGGCCGAACCTGCGAGATCCTCGGGGTTTCCAGGCCGAGATTGAGGCGCCTCATGAGCCAATATGGTCTGGAGTCGCCGCGGCACAACATCAGGGAACTCGACGACTGGAACGGCGGGTAGCACGCACTTTGTGCGGGGCGGCAGGGTTACCCCGGCTTGCCATCAACACGCGGCCGGATCAGTAAGTTGGCGAACAAGACGACGAACAGGGAAAACGCAATCACCCAAAGCACCTGCGAAAGACCGATCCATAACGGGTAGCTGGCTGGATCGATGAGCGGGGCGAGCACCCTAACGAGAGTCCCCGCAACCAGCGTACCGAACACCACAATGAGCACTTTCGGCGGTTCGTGAATATTGCGGCCGGTGTGGCCTAGAGACACGCGCGACATCATGCCCAGTGTCATCAAACCGATTCCGCCGTAGGCAAAAGCATGGATACCAAGGTGCGGTGATATGCCACTGGTTATCGAGAGTAGATTCAATAGAAAACCGGCGGTTATAAATGCGTAGCCCAGGTACAGCGCCCACAGCAGCGGTTTGGCCCAGATGCCGTGTGTGTGCCAGCCCCAGAGCCGGATGGCGTGCAGCAGGAACAGAACGCCGGAAAGGACCGCGCGCGGCAAGTCGCCGGCTTGAGTTACTTCAGCAATCCAGAACAGCGCGAAGGCCGCAAGGCTGATTTTGTCGACCCAGGCATGGTTGGTGAGTCGAACCGGGTAGCCCACGCCTTTTTCGGTAAAGAACGGAAAAACGCGGCGGGCGAGGATGAAGATCAGGCCTAGCAATACACACAGTCCCGAGTAGTTGCCTGCACGCATACCCCCGGGAAGTATTCCGGCCTGATCAAGGTAGTACGCTGCATTGCTCAGGAGCAAGAGTGCCAGCAGCGAAACGATGATGAGCTGTTTTTTGCTGCCGCTTTTCAGGATAACCCGGCCGGTTGCACCTATCAGACCGGTGATGAAAGCGATGTCGAACGTTGCCAGCAAAACCGGTGTTACGGACGGCCATGCGAACGGAGTAATCCTGGGGATCAGCCACGACACGAGAAGTAACGCTAGCGGCCATGAATGCAGTGTTTTCAATCCGGTCCAGTTCTGGGTGGCTGTCAGCAAAAAACCCGCCACCACCGCCGCGCCATAGCCGAAGATCATTTCGTGGGCGTGCCATGCCAGCACCGGCGTGCCGGACAATGGCGGTTTTAGGTGAAGAATATAGACTGCAAACCAGACCGCCGTTATGAAAATCGAGTACAGCGCCGCAAACAGGAAAAACGGTCGGAAGCCCAGTTCAAAGAGGGCGAATCGGTGTCCGGGTTGCCATATAGCGTTGGTAGAATTCAAAAGCCCCAGTCCGCGACGCCGTTGACAGACACTGAAGTCTAGTAAAGGGTTTTTCGGGCCGGAATGACTTTTGTCAAGTCAGTCTTGCCGTGTCCATTCTGATTGTGTCGCTGCGGACAAGGCCAGCGTAAACACGCTCAGGTCGATCTCATCCACCTGCGTCGTTGCTGTCTTGTGCCGGGAAATGGAAGGTGGCAAGGAGCGATTGATCATGTTCCGAGGACAGCTGCGCTAGATCCGAGAGATGCATACGGTCGAGAATGGTGACGTGGGTACCTTGAATGGAAATCAAGTCGGCATTGATCAGTCTGCGGAAGATCCGGGACAGAGTTTCAGGTTTGATGGAAAGTCTCGATGCCAGCACCTGCTTCGGCAGGTCCAGTACGCATTCGTCCTCGCCCTCAGGTGCATGCTGGATCAAATAGACCGCGACCCGGCGTGTGCCGGTATGCAGGCTGAGGTCGTTGATTTCGCGTATCAGGCCATGCAGCCTCTGGCTCAAATCGGAAGCCAGTAAAAGGCAGGTATCGACTGACTCTCTGAGCATGGACACGAAGTCGTGTGCGTCAATGCTGATGACCTCGGAGGGGACGAGAGCCTGTGCGCCGACGGGGTAGGTCGGTTTCTCCCGAAACATGAGCGCCTCGGCAAAGGTGGCACCCGGTTTGATCACTTCGATGACTTTTTCGTCGCCGTCACTGGACAAACGGAACAGTTTGATCTGACCGGATATGAGCAGGTAGAAACGCTTTGCCGAATCTTCCTGCTCGAAAAGGAATTCACCCTCTTTCTTGCGTACGCGCTCGGCTTTCCCCGCAACCTGCCGCAACTGTGCTTCAGAAAGCCGTTTGAACAGCATTCCCTTGGAGAGGTCTTCGATGATGTTTCGGTCTTGCAATATGAGAGCCGCTTCGACGAAGTCACGCAAGTCTATCAAAAAAATGTTTTCTCTATCGGCTCACCAAGCGGGCTGTCACGCCGGCGCTGCGATCGAGCGTAAGCGGCCCCATAGCCGTCAGGGCGCCGGAGGTTGTTTTTACCGCGCTGTTTGAGTGTGGGCAGTTCCGAACAGCACGAAATACAAGTAAATTGACCCTCGTCAGCTTAATGGGATAATGATGCCTCTACCATTCATGCCGTTAAACAGGGGAGAGAAGAACAAGATGACGGTCGAAAATCGCACTGCGACGCAGGATAGTGAACACTCGGAGACGGTATGGGTTTACCTGTTCAAGGACCTTGACAAAGTCTACGAGATTGCCAAACCCGCTGATTGGGAGGAAATACGGTCGCTGCTCGGCGGCAAGGGTGCCAACCTGGCCAGGATGACCAGCCTCGACGTTCCGGTACCCGCCGGCTTTACGGTGACGACTGAAGCCTGCAACGCCTACATGGACTACGACCGGAACTTTCCCCCAAACATGTGGCAACAGGAAGTCGAGGCCATGCGCGCGCTGGAAGAGATAACGGGCAAGAAATTCGGCGACTCGACCAACCCGCTGCTCGTCTCGTGCCGTTCGGGCGGCAAGTTCTCGATGCCAGGCATGATGGATACCGTGCTCAACATTGGACTGAACGACGACACCGCCAGGGGTATGGTCGAGATCACGGGTGATGCGCGCTTCGTATATGACTCTTACCGACGCCTGGTGCAGATGTTTGCTTCCGTGGTACTCGGCGTGCCGGACGAGCCCTTCGAGGAGGCCATCGAACAGACCAAGTCGGTGCGGGGTGTTCACGATGACACCGAGCTGACCGCAGTTGAGTGGAAGGAACTGACCGAGCGTTTCAAGGGGCTCATTCGATCCTTCACGGACTCGGAGTTTCCGCAGGATCCCTACAAGCAGCTGGAGCTGGCCACTCGAGCCGTGTTCAACAGCTGGTTCGGCAAGCGCGCCGTGGACTATCGCAATGCCACCAATATCGCTCACGATCTGGGAACCGCCGTCAATATCCAGACCGTCGTCTTCGGCAACATGGGCGATGACAGCGGCACCGGTGTCGCATTTACGCGCAATCCGGTCGATGGCGCAAGGGAGATCTACGGCGATTACCTGCTCAACGCCCAGGGAGAGGATGTGGTTGCGGGCATACGCAATACCCAGCCCATCTCCCAACTCAAGGCGGAGATGCCTGGGATATTCGGCGAGTTCTTGGAAATCTGCGGCAAACTCGAAGGTTTTTACAAGCAAACTATGGATGCTGCAGACCCGCAACGGCAAGCGCACGGCCCGGGCCGCCATTAAAATCGCGGTGGACCTGGCCGACGAAAAAATGATCACCCGGGACGAGGCGATCATGCGGGTTACACCCGAACAGGTCGACATGCTACTCCATCCGCAATTTGGCGGAGACACCAAGGCCGAAGCCACGGAAGCCGGCAGGCGCCTGGTCGAGAAGGCGGTCAACGCAAGCCCGGGCGCGGCCGTGGGCGTTGCTGCGTTCGACGCCGACACGGCGGAGAAGTGGGGTAACGAGGGTAAGGACGTCATTATGGTTCGCCCCGAGACCCGTCCCGATGATGTCCACGGCATGATCGCCGCCAGGGGTATTCTGACCAGCAAAGGCGGCGCTACCAGCCATGCCGCCGTGGTCGCCCGCCAGTTCGGAACGCCGGCTGTTTGCGGTGCCGAGAATCTGATCATCGACGCTGGCAATCGCCTGTTCATCGCCGACGTGGCGGGCAAGACCGTCGAGGTCCGGGAAGGCGAATGGCTGAGTATCGACGGCGGTACCGCGGAGGTCTTCCGCGGGCAGCTGGAGACACGGGACCCCGACTTCGAACACGAGCTTGAACTCATCACGCTGCTCGAGTGGGCTGACGAAATTCGCCGGCTCGGCGTGCGGACTAATGCCGACTATCCGGCCGACGCGGAGCGCGCGCGGCGCTACGGCGCCGAGGGCATCGGCCTGTGCCGCACGGAGCACATGTTTTTCCAGGAAGAGCGCCTGCCCATAATGCAGCAGATGATCACGGCCGAGAGCCGTGCGCACCGGAAGGCGGCGCTGGATCTGCTGCTGCCGATGCAGCGCGGCGACTTTGAGGGTCTGTTCCGCGCCATGGAAGGATGCCCGGTCATCATCCGTCTGCTCGATCCGCCGTTGCATGAGTTCCTGCCTTCACAGCATGCCCTGGTTCAGGAATTGGCGGACCTCAAGGTGCAGCTCCAGCACTTCCGCTCCATTAGCGAAATAGACAGCGCGCTCGCCCAGGTTCGGGAGAAAGAAGATATCCTGGAGCGCGTCGAATCCCTTGCAGAGAGTAATCCGATGCTCGGCTTGCGCGGCGATCGCCTCGGCATCATGATGCCGGAGATCACGGAGATGCAGACCAGGGCAATCCTGGAGGCCGCCGTGGCGGTGAGCAAAGAGGGGCTCGATGTCAAACCGGAGATCATGATTCCGCTCTCCAGCCACGTCAATGAGCTCACCGTGCTGAAGAAGGTCGTGGATGAGGTTGCGCGGGAAGTTTTTTCCGAGACCGGAACCACCGTCGAATTTCTGTACGGCACGATGATCGAACTGCCGCGCGCTGCGTTGACTGCCGACGAGATGGCCAGGGAAGCCGAGTTCTTCAGTTTCGGCACCAACGACCTGACACAGACCACGTTCGGTATGAGCCGGGACGATGCCGAGGCTAAGTTTCTAATAAACTACGTGAAAACGGGCGTGTTGCCGACCAACCCGTTCCAGGAGCTCGATCGTGGTGGCGTGGGCAAGCTGGTGGAGATGGCTGTTCGGCTGGGCCGAAGCACCCGCCCGGGCATGTCCTGCGGCATCTGCGGAGAGCATGGCGGCGAACCGAACAGCATCGAGTTCTGCCATTTGGTGGGCCTGGACTACGTGAGCTGCAGTCCTTTCCGCGTACCGGTTGCGCGCCTTGCCGCCGCACAGGCTGCAGTAAACGACAGGTAAAAGTACAAGGGGCGCGCTCGTCTTGCCGTCGCGCTACCGGTGTCAGGTCGATTTACCGTTCACCTGCTAGCCCGTATTGCTCACCAGGCTGTCGAGCGCTTTGAAGCCTTTCTCTCTCTGTGCAAGTACGACGCTCAACTTTGTCTCAAGGCGCCTTCGCTTTGCCTCGTCGCGTTCTCCCTTGATCCGCTCCTCGATTTCGTTCTTTTTGCGGCTCAATTCTTTCAGGATCACAGCAATGCTTTCCTGCCGTTTACGGTGGGCGCGCTTATCATCATCCAGAAAGTCGCCTACCTTTCTGAGATGCTCCATGTACTTGCTCATGACGCCCTTTGATAGCGGCGCGGGCTGAATATCGGCGGGAGGGTTTTGCACCTTCCCTAACGTCTGTTCTCTCAGCATTTTGACTCCACGACAACTGTTTACATGAATTGGCACTCATTTTTATCACAACAGATCGCGGCTCACTGTGAAGTTTTTATGACAATATCGACATGGCTAGTGTACCCCGTCGTAAATTCTGCGACATTCAGAGCCCCCCAAGACCACGGGGACAAGGCGCGCCTCGCAGGCAATATCCAGATATTGGCCAGAGGGGCAACGCCGTGGCCGTGGTTTTTGGGGGGCTCCCGCAGGGCGAAGCGACAAACACCCGCCTTCGGCGTTGCATCCGCTGCCATTAGCTCGCTAGTGCTTCGCGAATGCGCCTTGAATCCGCTCCCATTAGCTCGCTAGTGCTTCGCGAATGCGCCTTGAATTCGGATGCTTGTCGCTTCGCTGAATGTCGCAGAATTTACGACGGGGTACACTAGTGTCTCCCCTTCCCCATCAGTGATCGATAGCGTTCACCGACTTTCCACAGTTTCGAAGTCTTGATTTCCCGCAATTCATTTGCGAGTCTGTCGTTGACCCGCTTCAGGTCGATCAACTCATTTTGCGACGATTCTAACTGTTTGTGCAACGCACCCTCCCGCGCCAGGTAACCGTCTCTGACCAGGCGATACTCTTTTGACCTGATATGAGAACATTCCACCGTTACATTGTACGCGGTTAGGCTGTCTGGCGTGGATGATCGGTTGACAGCGACCTCCAACTCCGGATTGTCTCCGACAACCGCGAAAACTTCGCCATACCGCGCCTTGTTGTAAACCATGCCGGACAAGCGGCCGGTTGTCGCGATGCTCTCACAGCCAGCCAGTTCGACCAGGTCGAGCCGCCGTCCGCCGATGGACGCGGATATCCGCAGGTACGGAATGGTCAAAAACCCGACATCGTCCCCACTCCACTCGTCACAAGGGTCGAACCGAACGTGCGACACATCGGTCAACCCCTCGGGGAGCACGAAGTTCAGTGGCGTCGGGTCAGGTCCGGCGGCTGCATCCACGGCGATGCAGTTCTCTTCGCTGTAGCCCTGCCCCGATTGTCTCCAGTAGAGTTTCGCGCACACCGGTGACTCCGGCGCCGGTTCGTTCATTCTGGCCGCCAGAAGCGTTTGAGCGGTGTCCTCAGCTTCGTGTTCATTGACCTCGATCTGGAAATCGTTCTCCATCCGGCAGAACTCTTCCATTCTTTCGCTGGCGTCGATACCAACCGCGCGGAAGCTGAACAGAACGAAATCGCGCACGGTGTGAATGCCGTGTCGCCGTGCAAACTCGCCAATGACCCTGATGTATCGAATGGCGAATAACAACTGGGCACGGAAAAAAATATAGTCTCTATTCAGTGCGTACGGCACTTTCCATTCCTGATCGAAGAACTCGTAGGACGCGTCCTCGCAGACGATGATGTTGTTGGGTACCAGATCGATGCTGAGAGTTTGCCGCGACAGAAACCCGTAATACTCGATCAGCAACTCCTTGAACTGCCCTCCCCAGGGATTGATTGCCAGGGATCTGGACCACTCAACGGACAAGAGGTTTCCAGCGATGAAATTTTCTGTTAGCAGTGACTGCACTAACGCTGGCGACGGTTGGCCGCCGGCTTCATCCACGCGCTCCCTCGTGACCAGTTCAGACTGTCTGGGTTTTGTCGTTATTACGCTGTAGGCGCGTTTACGTTTGAAGTCAGGCAGGTGGGCAAAGTCGAACGGCGCGGCCTCTTCCAGGGCCGCTGTTCGATCTCCAATCATAATGAGAAAAGAGTTTGCAAACGCGCCCAGCGTTCCGTTGGCGCACGACGCCTGCCAGAACATCGGCTCGTGCAGGCCAAGCCGGAGCGGCATCGTATAGTCCCGGGAACTTAAACCCTCGAGGTGTGAAAACGCGAACCTGTTCTGTGCCGCATATTCCGCGGACAGGATGACGGTGGGGACCTTGTAGTCCGGAAACGGCAAAAGGAACCGCGATGCACCGAATCCGGACAGCCCTATGATGGTTTCCCATTCGCCGGTGGTATAGGTCCTGATCCCCAAGTCGTTGCGATATCCATGGGTGCCAACGTAACGTCGTCCGTAGTGATCCTCATGCGCACCCAGCACATACTTTAGGCCGGTCCTGTTCTCGATGGCAACGATAATCATCCCGTCATCGCGAAGGCTGCGCTTGAATGTGCGCAACAGCTCTACCGCCGGATCGCCGTCGCTGCCGGGCCGGAACCGACCGGCGTATTCGATCACACCGACCAAAACGACAAGATCGTAGTAGTTATCCGGGAGCGTAAGATCGTTGAAGTTCGCGCACAGGATGCGAACATTTTCCAGATCACGACAGCGCAGCGCACCCAGTTCAGCGCGTATTTTGCTGCCCTCGATGGCATCGACGTCATGTCCTTGCTCACCAAGATAGCGCGAGATGGCGCCGCATCCGGAACCCAGCTCCAATACGCGCAGCCCACGCCGCGTGTTCAGCGCTCGCATGAGATTGGCTCGCTTGTTCGAAAGGTGGTATTCGCTTGGCCAATCCTTGATTTTTAGCTCGAGTTCAGGAGAAATGCTGGAAAGGTCCCCAGCGGAACTGAGTACACCACGCAGGTATTTTTCGCTCTCGCCGCCATCCGAGTAGCTAATCGATTGATGGCCGTCTCTCAAATAGATGCCGGAATCCTGTCTGATCAGCAGATTACCCCGCTCTAGCATCATCCGGGCCGCTCGCGTACGGGTTGGTCGGATATCTTCATTTCGAGGTCAGCGGGGTTCAGCGCACAATACGTCAAAAAAGTCTCGAGTAAAAAGGTCCCCAGAAGATGGCCGTAGCGAGCAGCAGTAACAAATATGTCCATAACACCGTCCCATAGCGAACCTTTCTCTCTTCGACGGACATGACGACCCGGCTCATGACGATATCGAACAGCACAACGAGAACCAAAATGGGCACCAGCGCGGGGGCTAACAATGACGGCAGCATCGACCAGCTCGATTGCTCTCCACGATCTCCTGCAAAGGGAGCCATTATGACGAGCGCGCCGAGCAGTGCGGCCAACAGCGCGCGCAGGATACCGAGACGCATAATATAGTTCACAATCATAGTGATCACCGAGCCTCAAGTTCCAGGCGGCTTACATTCCTGCTAAGGACTTACACTGCCAGGGAAACTTTGATCCATTCAATATTTCGTCATCAAACGAAGTGAAGCAATCCAGCACCGTTTTCCTATAAGAACTTCTGGATTGCCGTGTCCTGCCACGCTTTGCTCGCAGCTTCGGCACGCTCCTCGCAATGACACAATTAACCGGAGCTTCCCAAGGTTATCTGCTTTTGACTGAAAAACAGTCTGTATCGGTGACGCCTATCCCGGCGCTGGCTGGTCCACGCCACGCTGAACTTGGGCTTCATTCGACCCATAGGTACGGCTAGGTTAGGCGAACGACCAGCGTTCGGCGTTCCTGTTTCCGTCCACCGGTGCGTCGCCGGCGATCCTGTCAGATACCCGAAGCTTGTCGTTGGTCGCCATCAACCAGTTCCTGAACGCCGGACAAACGAATCCGCCTTCATCGTGGATGAGCTGCTGCATCTCAACGTACATGGCTCGCCGCTTGGCGTTGTCCAGTTCGGCGCGCGCCTCGACCAGCAGCTGGTTGAAGCGTTCATTCGTCCAGTGTGTCTCGTTCCAGGCGGAATCGGCCGCGAATGCCTGGGTCAACATCCATCATGTCTTCGGTTGGCTGGCCGTACCACACGGACACGCAAAACGGCTTCACATTCCAGACCTCGCTCCAGTAACCATCCGTCGGCACCTGCTTCACTTCCAGGTTGATACCCGCCTTTGCGGCATGTTCCTTGTACAGCACGGCGGAATCGACTCCGCCGGCATAGATCTCACCCGCCCACAGGGTCGCATCCAGGCTGGACAGCCCCGCCTGCTTCAAGTGAAATTTGGCTTTCTCTGGATCGTAGCTGCGCTGGGGAATTTCGGAGGCGTAGAAACGCTGGTTTTTGGAAATCGGGTGATCGTTGCCGAGATAGCCGTGGCCCCGCAGAAGGATCTGCAGCATCGCCTCGCGATCAATCGCATACTTGAGCGCCGATCGCACATTGACATCGTCGAAGGGCGCGAGATCCATCCGCATCGGGAAAGTGTAGTGACTGTTGCCACCGACTTCATGCACCACCACGCCCGGGACGTTTTTGAGCAGGTGCAGGGTTTTCGTCTCCGGGTCGTCGATTGCGTCTACCTCACCGGTTTGCAGCGCGCTGGTTCGGGCGGTCACGTCGGCGACGTGGAGGGTCTCTACTTCGTCGAAATACGGTTTACCCTCCTTGAAGTAGTTTGGATTCCGTTTCGTCGCGGAGCGTATCCCCGGCTCCCATTCGGTCAGGATGTAAGGGCCCGTGCCGATACCTTTTGCCCAGTCCGCCTCGGTACTGCCGGCGGGAGCGATCGAAAAGCGGGCGCTCGCCATTACATGAGGAAAGTCCGCGTTGCCCGACTTGAGCTTGAAGATCACCGTTTGCTTGCCGTCGGCCCTGACGTCCTCGACCCCCGTGATAAGGCCCTTACCGATGGACTTCGAGTCTTCGCCGCGATGCACGTTGATCGAATGTACGACATCCTCGGCGTCCAAAGTCTTACCGTTGTGGAACTCGACGCCCTGACGCAAATTGAATATCCACTCTGTGGCGTCGTCCGATACCTCCCAGCTTTCGGCCAGTTCGCCCACCGCCTCGCCGTCCGCCGTGACCTCGGTAAGATTGCTCAGGATCTGCCATTGGGTATTGATTTGGTGCGTATCCCCGCCCCCAACGACCCCGAACAGCGTGTCGGTCGTCGATCCACCGCGCAAGGCCTGGCGAAGCTTGCCGCCCTGCTTAGGGGCCGCGGCGCGCGCCTCCTCCGCCAGCAGTCCACCAGGTATGGCGACCGCCATACCCAACGCGGTTGCCCGCTTGATGAAATCTCGACGACCGATACGCCCGTCGGACAAACGCCTTTGTAACTCTTCGAATTTATGCATTGGTTCCTCCTCTGTACCCCTGTCACTGCGCATGGAGTGGTGATTTTCATGCATTTCAAGCGGTGAAGATCGCGGGCATTCGATACCATTAGTTTTGAATCCACGCCGCCGCCAGTCTATTTGAACCGCAGTCACCGCGAGTGTCAATCAGGAAGTTGACTGGCCTTGCTGCCAGCCTTACCGTTCATGCCGATGATTCTGACTAGCCCGCGTTTCTCACCGCGTGGCTTTAACTTCATGCTAAGTACTTACCACGCCATAACGGATGTCACCGGATTCGGGCTGTTCGGGCTTGGTTTCTCGGGCGGTTTCTTTTCCGGGCTTCTGGGTATAGGTGGCGGTATTATCATGGTGCCGCGCCTATTATACGTACCCCCAGCCGTCGGCCCGCCCATGGCAATCGCATCCCTTGC
>CAMYOI010000067.1:0-3709 GCA_947259955.1 uncultured Gammaproteobacteria bacterium | reverse complement strand
ATCCCTTGCCGGCTCTGTTGCCTCCAACTACGTCTCCAACGAGCCGATGCTGACGGTCTTCGCCGCGATGGCCTTAGTGGCTGCGGTATCGATGTTCCTGCCCCTGTCGGAGTCCGCATTGGATGAACCTCTGCAGCAGGTCGAATTCAATCGTTCGGCAGCGATCACGATTGGCGTCGTTATCGGCGGTTTTGCGGGAATCATCGGCCAGGGAGGCGCATTCCTCAACATTCCCGCATTGTTGTACGTCTTGCATGTACCGACACGGATCACTATCGGGTCTTCACTCGAAATTGGCATCGCCTCATCGGCGGCGGTGCTGTTGGGTCGCATCGGCACGGACCAGGTACCGTGGGTGTGGGCAAGGATTCTGGGAATCGTGATCACCGCCAGCGCCGTTAAGATCTGGCGGGAACTGGTCTGATGCGATTGCGGTAGCAGCCAGAATATTAATCGGCTCCAGGGTGATCGATGCGCGTGCGGTATCGATTTTCGACAGTGGATTTTTGGGTTTGAAGGTCGAACAAACGGAGCGGGAGCTACCAACGGCGATTTAGAATTCTCGAATACAATTCTCGAATCGGTTAGACTCTTTGCGCTTTTCCAACAAAATATAAACGTCGTGCGAGATATTCTAACTTTCAAATCGTATGTAATGTGGGCTGCCGTGCTCATCGCGATGATATTGTTTCTGGTCGCTGCGCCGTCGCCGGTGGCAGCACAGACTCTGCAGTATGTATCCGATCAACTCGAGATTACTTTGCTGGCGGAAAATGAGCAACAGATGCAGAACATGCGACAGGAAAGCGCTCTCGCACAGGAACGGCTCATCGGATTGGAGCAACTGGAAGGCAATCTATCCCGGGTACAGGCAGAAAAGGAGAATCTTCTGACAGAACTTCAGAATCTCAAGCTAGTGGCGGCGGATTCGTTGAAGATCATCGAAGAGAACAAAGGGTTGAAGCAGGAGCTGGAAGAATCCAGCGCAAAGCAGCAGGCGTTGATCGAGGAGAATACGCGCTTGGGCGATGAATCTACCCAAAACTGGTTCCTGATTGGCGCAGGTGTGCTTATTCTGGGAATGTTGATTGGTCTGACTATTCCTAATATACGCTGGAAAAAGCGGCGTTCTTCCATGAGCGGTATGAACATCGATTTCTAAAATTCTGGTCTGCCCCAGACCATTCGATATTTCCACGGATTACGTTATGGGTATAACGGGATTTGCAGCCGTTTTAAAAACGCCACGTTGGTACCTTGATCACGTAAATCTTCAAGATTTACACCGAGTATTCCGGCAATGACCTTCAGCTTCATCAGCTCAAGCCGGTCTGAATACAAGTCTACAATTCTGTGCACGCGCCGCTTTTCAAGCGACTCTTTCTTTGCTAGTGAGCTTAAACTGGATTCAAGCAGCGATTGCCACCGATTTCAAGCTAGCCTCATATTCAGCCAGCAACATAGGCCTTCCCGTACGGATATAGCAGACCAAACTGGCTTTAAGGAAGCGGTGGAAGGAAATGCCCCTTAACTGACATGTCATGGCGATTGACTGTATGCAAGCATAAGCCCTGGCGCCTTCGATGGACATGCTGCCACCGGACATCTTCCGCTTCACGACACCCTTCTTTATGATGTATTCCCCGTAGTTGTTGTGGTGGGGCGCGCCATCATGCTTGATGAAGGTCAGTATATGTTCCTTCTGTCGGCGGACTTTTTTGATCACATCCTTCAATGTGTCATTGGGATTATTCCATTCCAGCAACGCGTCCAGCCTTTGTTCCAAGGCCTTCAACCGCCGCCGAAAAACCAGCTCACTCAACCCATCACGCGCTGCCTGCAGTTTTTCGCCGTCCCGGATGATCTGCCGCAGCTTCAGGTAGAATTTCATGATGGAACGGTATTGGGGAAACGCGTCAATGAAGGCGCGTATGCCGCTCAGCCGGATCATGATCCTCGAGATGCCGGCCGTCGACAGCCTCAGTGTCTTGAAGTTGATGAAAAGATCCCTGATCTTCGGGAAGGACAGCGCGCACATCACCCACAAGTAGGCCATCTCTATCATGGCGTTCAGGCCGATGTCCGAGCCCGGCAGTGCCTTTTCGGATGTTGACGTGACCATTTTCTTGCATTGGTCGCACCACTTGGATTCCGTTACCTCTTTGAATACGGTGGTCTTCTCCGCGGGCGGGGGGATATCTTCCACTATACGCCCGTTGTTCGTGTTGCCTTTCCTGCCACCCAGGCTATTGCCGCAGCAAGGGCATGATGCAAGGGGGTTGAAATGTGTCTCGTCCGGCGTGAGGCCGGATTTCTCCGGGTTGCCGCAGCCGGTTCTCTTTTTACGCTTTTTCTTTTTGTTCTTCTGGTTCTTTATTGCCGGTTTCGGGTTGCCATCCTTGTCCCATTCCGGCTTCTTCGAGGTCGGTTGGTTGACGTGCTTGTTGATCTCCTTGATTTTTTGCCCGGCCTTTTCCTTGTCGGTCTCGCCTTGCAGTTTGGCGAGCTGTTCGCTCAGCTCGGTTATCTGCTGGTCTTTTTCTCCAAGCCGGATGCGCGTATCCTCGCGTTGTTCGAGGATCATTGCAATGAGTTTGGCCTTGGGCAGTTTCTCCAGCCCCGCCTTATCCGGGTCGGGTTTGTCTGCCTTGCCTTTCAGGGCGGGGGCGGCTATGCCGTTAATCGGTCTCTACCGCTTCTGTCGCCATGATCGCCGCCAACAGGGCGAGCCGTTCCGCGGGGGGTAGCGCCTGGTAATTCCTTGCCCAACGTTCGGCCTTGCGTTTGATGCGCTGGCGGTCGGTGAAGTCCTTTCCCGCGTAGGTGGCCCAGTGCACGCGGTCGATGTTGTAGTTGTACCAGAGTTTCTCCGTGCGCGGGCCGCTCCAGGTCATGGCCTGCAGTTCCACGCAGTTCCAATCTTCCAGCATGCCGTCATACAGGGCCGACGGGTAGCCGGAAAGGATGACCCGGCACGGCAGGGACTTGAGCAGGTCAAGCAGGTTCAAATGGTCCTGTCTGCTGTACTCATAGCGATAGCGGCGTTTCGAGGTCCGGGTCTCTATCAGGTAGGGCGGATCGCAATAGATCAGTTCTGAACCGGCATAGTCATATTCGCGCAGATAGCGGTGGGCGCAATCGTTGATTTTTTGTACGGGATAACCGCAGTCGAATGACGCCAGTGGTTCCGGGTCGATGTCGATGGCGATGTTGTTCCGCGCAGGCGGCTTCTTGCGCATGACGGCCCCGCCGCCCAGATGGGTTTCGATATAGGTGTCGTGAGGCGGCATCATCGCGATGATGTTTTGGTACAACCCCAATGCGGCCTTGGAGCCGAAATATCCCGTCATACCTTTGCCCTTGTGCGTTTCATGGAAGCCAAGAGTAGACGAGGTTATCTATGACGTCAAGCTGATTCGACAATAATCGAGCGATAAATCTTATGCCTGATGAATTGGAGCTCTGTAGATTTGTACCAGGAATACGTCACGCCAAAAAACACATCGCTATGGGAGGTGCTTGAATCAGTAGCAGGATCAAAAACCAAGTAGCCGTAACGCCGTTCGTTTATTGTTATGCTGAAACTTACTCGAAATCAGTTTAAGCTCACCCTGTCCGCAACTCGATCATAGAGTACGTTGAGTGCATCCGGGCCCAATATCCGTTCCAATATGCCCCGAACCATGACCGCCACGGGGGCCTTCTCTAC